>NZ_JBFBAA010000017.1:41564-208178 GCF_040682035.1 Actinoplanes sp. NPDC051470 | reverse complement strand
CGCCTCCGTAGTGGGTGTCTGGGCGCTCTGGTGGGGTTCCATGGGCTGGTTGCTGGTGTTCCTGATTCTCGTTGCCTTCACGACGCCCTGGAAGGAGGGCGGCTACGGTGGCTGGGCCCCGTGACAGCCGCCGGTCAGGGGCCGGGCCTTGACTGCCGTGGTCGCCCGGATGGCACGAAGCGTCACGGGCGATGGGTGATGTTCTTCAGCAGCACCCGGATCAGGCGGAACGGGGCCCGGATCAGCCAGGTGAGGGCCGTCCAGTACCAGCGCCACAGTTCCGCGCCGAGGACCGGGACGAAGCGCTTGACCAGCAACATCATCACGGTCGAGACGGCGATCAGGGTGATGGCCTGGGCCACCAGGCCGGTGGCGGCGTCGATGACCGGTCGCATCGGCTCAGGCCCCGGTCTTGTTGCCGAAGATGACGTCGCCGCCGGCCTTCGGTCCGTTGACCATGTCGCCGGCGACCTCGATGTTCTCGATGTGGATGGCGTACTCCAGGGCCGGGTCGTCGATCGCGTCCACGACCCGCTGGGCCAGGCGGCTGATCACCGCGCCGTCGCGGCTGAGGACCGCCGCGCGCTGGGTGCCCGCGATGCCGATGCTCAGCACGTGCAGGGTGCCGAAGGAAAGGCGGCGGACCAGCCGGACGGTGATCACGATCAGGGCGACGAGCAGGACCACCCCGTAGCCGGTGGTCACCTCGGCCGGTACCGAGGTGCCGAGACAGCCGAGGATGACCAGGCCGATGACGCCCAGCACGAGCCAGGACCCGGTGTCCTTCAGGTAGGTGAAGAGCAGGCGGCCCCGCTTCACCGTCACCTCGAGCGGCTGAATCTTGGTGACATGCGCCAGCGGGTACGCGGTGGTGTCGACCCACAGCGTCCGCCGGCTGATCCGCACCTCGACGTCCTTGCGTCTGATGCTGCTTCTGCTCATGTACGTCTCTGACGGACCGGTCCGTCAGAGAGCACCATGCAGACGTACTTCAACCGCGTGAACGTCGCCGGCGATCTGGTCAACGGCCCGAAGATCGGGGGCGACGTCGTCTTCGGCGACAAGAACGGGACCCCGGAGAAGGCGGTCATCCTGCTGATGAGCGCCCACGCCGCCGGGGCGCCGCCGCTGCGCCTCGACGAGGAACGTCGCGCGATCGGTCAGGCGGTCACGCGGTCCCGCGGGCGGGATCGGCTCCGGGTCCAGACGGCCGACGCGGTGCGGCTGGACGACCTGCACGACGAGATGTTGGCCCACCGGCCGGTGATCGCCCACTTCAGCGGCCACGGTCACCCGACGGCCGGGATCCAGGTCGTCGACGAGCGCGGCCGGGGCCGGTTCGTGAAACCGGCGGCCCTGAGCCGGTTGTTCGGCGTTCTCCAGGCCGGTCTGCGGTGCGTGGTGCTCAACGCCTGCCACACCCGCGAGCAGGCGACGGCCATCGCCCAGCACGTTCCGTGCGTCATCGGCATGCAGCGGGAGGTGCTCGACCAGGCGGCCATCCAGTTCGCGCGGAGTTTCTACGCCGGCCTCGCGGGCGGGCTGACCATCGGCGGCTCGTTCGACCTCGCGCTCAACGGGCTGGATCTGCACGGTTTCCCGGACCAGGACGTCCCGACGCTCATCGCCCGGCCCGCGGCCGCCGAGCAGACCGTCGTCACAGTTCCTTGAGCGTCACAGTTCCTTGAGGCGGCGCTGGACCTCCTCGTCGACCTCGCCCCGGTCGTAGCCGCGCAGGACGATCGCGAACTCGGCCGTGCTCAGGGCCTGCCGGGCGGCGGCGGTGTCGCCGGCGGCGAGGGCCCGCTCGACCCGGGCGAACAACTGCTCGACCTCGGGCAGGGAGTAGCCGCGCAGGACCGTGGTGAAGCCGAGCGACGCGTCGTCCGGTGTGGGCGCGGGCGCGGGAAGCGGGCCGCCCAGCCGGGTCAGGCGCTCGCTGATGGCCTGCTCGACGGCGGGACGCTCGTAGCCGCGCAGGGTGACGCGCAGCATCGGGTCGCTCAACGTGGACCGGGCGGTGACGTGGGCGGTCTCGCTGCCGGAGGCCAGCGCCTGGTCGGCCAGGGCGAGGAGTTGGTCGACCTGCGGGCGGTCGTACCCACGGAACACGACGGTGAAGGGCTGCGTCATGAAGGCGAAGCCTAGGCCGTGTCGCAAACCCGGCCAAGCGCTCCGCCGCCCCGGTCGGGCCGGCGAGCACGGCCTAGGTGATCGCGTGCTCCACGGGCAGCCCCGCGTCGGCCCAGGGCTGGATGCCCTCGGTGTAGACGCTGATGTTGGTGTAGCCCAGCTGTTCCAGGGCGGCGGCCAGGTCGGGGCCGCGGGTGCAGTGCGCGTCGGTCGAGTACACGACGATGTCGGCGGCCCGGTCCGGGAGCACCGACGGCGCGCGGGCGGCGGCGTCCTCGGCGGTGAGGTTGACGGCGGAGGGCAGGTGGCGGTTGGCGTAGGCGTGGGCCGGCAGGGCGTCGACCACCGTCACGGCGCCGACGGACAGGGCGGATCGCAGGTAGTCGCGACCGATGTGGTGGGGCATGGCCGGACGGTAGGAGCGGCGGCGGACGGGCGGCAAACGGATTCGAGCGTGACCGAATAGGTGGCGAGGATGCGTGCGACCGGGCGGGTCCGGCGGGCGCGCGAAGGCGGCGGAATCGGGGGGCTGTGCGCGGCGGCGGGGCTCGGGCGGCGGGATTCTGGCCGGACCGGCCGGCACCACCCGAAGCGCCTCGCGGAGAGCTTGGTTTCCGCAGCTCAGGGGTGGTGACGGGACCGTGCTGCGCCCGTACCCGGAAGGGGTTTTCGGCAATCTCGATAGGTCGTTCCCGGTGACCGTCGGTGGTTGGTGCAATGCTGAGGAGGACGCCTACCAGCACCGCAGCAGTGGGAGGACACCCGATGCCACCGCTCACCCAGCAGAACCTGACCGAACTCCCGGAGGGGGTGCCCGGGCCCGGCTATGACCGCGGCCGGCTCCAGACCGGAATCGTGCATTTCGGGGTGGGTGGCTTCCACCGGGCTCATCAGGCCATGTACCTGGATCGTCTGATGAACGAGGGCAAGGCGCTCGACTGGGCGATCTGCGGCGTCGGCGTGATGCCCGCCGACCTGGGCATGCGCGACGTGCTCGACGCCCAGGACGGGCTCTACACGCTGGTCGTGAAGGCGCCCGACGGCACCCTCGAGCCGCGGGTCATCGGGTCGATCAAGGAGTACCTGTTCGCGCCGGAGGACCCGGAGGCCGTGATCGCGAAGATGGTCTCCCCCGAGATCAAGATCGTGTCGCTGACGGTGACCGAGGGCGGCTACAACATCAACGCCGTGACCGGGGAGTTCGTGTCCGACAATCCGGACATCCAGCATGACCTGCAGCCGGGGAACCAGCCGAAGACCACGTTCGGGCTGGTGGTCGAGGCGCTGGCCCGGAGGAAGGCGGCCGGGACGCCGCCGTTCACGATCATGAGCTGCGACAACATCCAGGGCAACGGCCACGCCGCGCAACGGAGCTTCGTCGCGTACGCCGCGCTGCGTGACCCGGAGCTGGGCACGTGGGTCGAGGACAACGTGGCCTTCCCGAACAGCATGGTCGACCGGATCACGCCGGTCACCACCGACGAGGACCGCGCGCTGGTCCGGAGCCGGTTCGGCATCGACGACGGCTGGCCGGTGGTGTGCGAGCCGTTCACCCAGTGGGTCCTCGAGGACACCTTCAACCAGGGCCGGCCGCCGTTCGAGGAGGCCGGCGTGCAGGTGGTCGACGACGTCGAGCCGTACGAGCTGATGAAGCTCCGCCTGCTCAACGCCAGCCACCAGGCGCTCTGCTACTTCGGCTACCTGGCCGGCTACCGCCTCGTGCACGACGTGGCCCAGGAGCCGCTGTTCGCCGACTTCCTGCTCGCCTACATGGAGCAGGAGGCGTCGCCGACGCTGGCGCCGGTGCCGGGCATCGAGCTGGACGACTACCGCCACCAGCTGATCGAGCGCTTCTCCAACGCGCAGGTCCGCGACACCGTGGCCCGGCTGTGCGCGGAGAGCTCGGACCGCATCCCGAAGTGGCTGCTCCCGGTGATCCGGCACAACCTGGAGACCGGCGGCCCGATCCTGCGCGCCACCGCGGTGGTCGCGTCGTGGGCCCGCTACGCCGAGGGCCGCGACGAAGAGGGCCGGCCGATCGAGGTGGTCGACCGGCTGGCCCCCGAGTTGAAGCAGCGGGCCCTGGATCGCACGTTCATCCAGAACCGTGACCTGTTCGGCGATCTGGCCGAGAACGAGCGGTTCGCCTCGACCTACCAGCAGGTGCTCGACCTGCTGCACGAGCGCGGGTCCCGCAAGACGCTCAAGGAGCTCGAGTAACTACGCGGCCAGCGCCACCTGGGCGGTCGCCCCGCCCAGGTGGCGCAGGTAGGCCGGCAGGGTGAGGAACTCGGTGCACGTGCGCTCGGTGACGAGCACGGTCAGCAGGGTACGGGCCTGCCCGTACCGCCGGGCCGCGTCCTCGTCGAGCGCGCCGGTCGCCGACAGCACGTCGAGCTCCTCGCGGAGCATCCGGGTGACCAGCCCGGCCGTGATCGGCACGCCGTAGTCGGTGGGGGTGCCCGACGAGAGCCACTGCCACAGCTGGGTCCGGCAGATCTCGGCGGTGGCCGCGTCCTCCATCAGGCCGTTCAGCGCGACCGCGCCCTGCCCGCCGAGCCACGCCGCGATGTAGCGCACGGCCACGCTGACCGAGGTCCGCAGCGCCACCTCGCTCACCCCGCCGTACTGGCGCTTCACGTCGAGCAGCTGCGCGGCGGTGACCCGCACGTCGTCGCGGCGGCGGACGATCTGGTGCGGCTCGAAGCCCAGCCACTGGTCGAACACGTCCCGGCAGGTCTCGACCAGACCGGGATGAGCCACCCAGGAGCCGTCGAAGCCGTCCCCCACCTCGCGGCGCTTGTCCTGCCGCACCTGGTTGAGCGCCCGCTTGGCCGCCACCGGGTCCTTGCTGGGCACGACCGCGGCCATCCCGCCGATCGCGTGGGCGCCGCGCCGGTGGCAGGTCGCCACGAGCAGTTCGGTGTACGCCCGCATGAACGGCGCGGTCATGGTGAGCTGGGAACGCTCGGCCAGCACCACGTCCGGCCGGTTCTTGATCATGCTGAACAGGTAGTCCCAGCGGCCGGCGTTCAGGCCCGCCGAGTGCTCGCGCAGCTCGTACAGGATCTCCTCCATCTCGAACGCGGCCGTGATGGTCTCGATCAGCACGGTCGCCCGGATGGTGCCGCGCGGGATGCCGAGCATCTCCTGGGCCTTGACGAAGACGTCGTTCCAGAGGCGGGCCTCCAGATGCGACTCCAGCTTGGGCAGGTAGAAGTACGGGCCGCTGCCGCGCTCGATCTGCTTGCGGCCACAGTGGAACAGGTACAGGCCGAAGTCGAACAGGGCCGCCGAGATGGCCCGGCCGCCGATCCGGATGTGGCATTCGGGCAGGTGCCAGCCTCTCGGCCGAACCATGATCGTGGCGTGTTCCTCGTTGTTCATCGGCATCGCGTCGAGGAGATTGAGCTGCCCCTCGATCAGGTTGTCCCAGGTCGGGGACGTGGCGTCCTCGAAGTCGGCCATCCACACCTTGGCGCCGGAGCTCAAGGCCTTGATCGTTTTTGACGCGGTGGGCGGCCCGGTGATCTCCACCCGCCGGTCCAGCAGGTCCTCGGCCGGCGGCGCGACCGTCCACGACGTGTCGGCCCGGATGTGCCTGGTCGATTCCAGAAAATCGAGTTCGCCGGTACGCGCGGCGCGCCGCCGGCGCCGACGGTCGAGCAGTTGCACCCGCCGCGCCCCGAACTCCCGGTCCAGCGCGACCACGAAGGCGACCGCCTCGGGGGTCAGGATCTCCGCGTACCGCCCGGCCGTGCTGCCGGTGATGACGATCTCTTCCACGCTGCTCATCAGAACTGCTCCGCTTCGGTCGAGCCGGACAGCGCCGTCGTGGAGCTGTCGGGGTTGAGCGCGGTGGACACGGCGTCGAAGTAGCCGGTGCCGACCTCGGCCTGGTGCTTGGTCGCGGTGTAGCCGTCCGCCTCGGCGGCGAACTCGGCCTCCTGGAGCCTCACGTACGCGCTCATGCCGCCCTCGGCGTAGCCCCGGGCCAGCTCGAACATCGAGTGGTTGAGCGCGTGGAAGCCGGCCAGCGTGACGAACTGGAACTTGTAGCCCATCGCCCCGAGCTCCTTCTGGAACCGGGCGATCGTGGCGTCGTCCAGGTTCTTACGCCAATTGAACGAGGGCGAGCAGTTGTAGGCCAGCATCTTGTCCGGGTGCTCGGCGTGGATCGCCTCGGCGAACTCCCGCGCGAACTCCAGGTCGGGCTTGCCGGTCTCGACCCACAAGAGGTCGGCGTAGTCGGCGTACGCGACACCGCGGGCGATCGCGGCCGCCGGCCCGCTCCGCACCCGGAAGAAGCCCTCCGCGGTGCGGTCGCCGGTGAGGAAGGGCTGGTCGCGCTCGTCGACGTCGGTGGTGAGCAGGTCCGCGGCCAAGGCGTCGGTACGGGCGATGACCAGCGACGGGACACCGCACACGTCGGCGGCCAGGCGGGCCGCGTTGAGCGTGCGGATGTGCTGCTGGGTCGGGATCAGCACCTTGCCGCCCAGGTGACCGCACTTCTTCTCGCTGGCCAGCTGGTCCTCCCAGTGCACGCCCGCCGCGCCGGCCGCGATCATGGCCTTCATCAGCTCGAACGCGTTCAGCGGCCCGCCGAAGCCGGCCTCCGCGTCGGCCACGATCGGCGCGAACCAGTCCCGCTCGTGCCGGCCCGCCGCGACCTCGATCTGGTCGGCGCGGGTCAGGGCGTTGTTGATCCGCCGGACGACCGCCGGCACCGAGTTCGCGGGATACAGACTCTGATCCGGGTACGTGTGCCCGGACAGGTTCGCGTCGGCCGCCACCTGCCAGCCGGACAGGTAGATCGCCTTGAGCCCGGCGCGCACCATCTGGACGGCCTGGCCGCCGGTCAGGGCGCCGAGCGCGTTGACGTATTCCTCGTCGTGCAGGAGCTCCCAGAGCCTCTCGGCGCCGCGCTCGGCGAGCGTGTGCCGCTCCTGGAGCGAGCCGCGGAGCCGCACCACGTCCTGCGCGGTGTAGTCGCGGCGGATGCCCAGCCAACGAGGATCGCCGGCCCAGGCCCGAGTGAGGTCCGCTGCGGTACCGCCTCTGACGTCGGTCATTGTTTCGATCCCCTCCTTGGTAAGAACCCCACTGTTGCTGGGTTGGGCCGGCGTTGTGGAGACGTTTGTGAGCAGAAGATTTCACGTTCTTCTGTTAGCGTTAACTTCGTGGACCTCGCACTTCTCGGGCAGCGGCTGCGGCATCAACGCCGGGCCAAGGGCATGACGCTGGACGATCTCAGCGCCCTGGTGGGCCGGGCGCCGTCCCAGTTGTCGCTGATCGAGAACGGGAAGCGCGAGCCCAAGCTGTCGCTGCTGCAATCGATGGCGACCGCTCTGGAGGTGCCGCTGCAGGATCTGCTGCGGGCCGAGGCGCCGACCCGGCGGGCGGCCCTGGAGATCGAGCTGGCGCATTTTCAGGAATCTTCCGTTTACGGCGCGCTCGGGTTGCCGACGGTTCGCGCCGGCCGTCGCCTGCCCGCCGACGCTCTCGAATCGCTGATCGGGCTGCATCGGGAGTTGTCCCGGGTCCTGACCGAGCAGAGCGCGACGCCCGAGGTGGCTCGCCGGGCCAACGCTTCCCTTCGGACGGAGATGCGCTCACGGGACAACTACTTCGCCTCGGTGGAGAAGGCCGCTTTTGATGTGCTGCAATCGGTGCGGCACTCGACCGGGCCGCTGTCCCAGCGCGGGATCCTCGATATCGCCGGACAGATCGGATTCACGCTGCACTGGGTGTCGGATCTGCCGAACTCGACGCGGTCGGTCACCGACCTGCGGAACCGGCGGATCTACCTGCCCCAGGTGGCCAGCGGCAAGGGCCACGACCCGCGGGCGGTGGTGCTCCAGACACTGGGTCACTTCGTGCTCGGCCACAACGATCCGGTCGACTGGGGCGACTTCCTGCGCCAGCGGGTCGAGGCGAACTACTTCGCGGCGGCGCTGCTGATGCCCGAGAAGTTCGCGGTCGAGTTCCTGCGCGAGGCCAAGGCCGACCGGGCGCTCGCCATCGACGACTTCCGGGACGCGTTCGGTGTCTCGTACGAGACGGCGGCCCACCGCTTCACCAACCTGGCCACCCACCACTTCGGCATCCCGGTGCACTTCACCCGGGTGCACGAGAGCGGAATCGTCTACAAGGCGTACGAGAACGACAACGTCCGCTTCCCGGCCGACGTGACCGGCGCCATCGAGGGCCAGCCCATCTGCCGCCGCTGGGCGTCGCGCACGGTGTTCCAGTCCGAAGACCCGTACTCCAGCTTCTACCAGTTCACCGACACCACGGCCGGCACGTACTGGTGCACGGTCCACGTCGAGTCGACCCGCTCCGGCGAGTTCTCGGTCACCGTCGGCACCCCGTACGAGCACGCCCGCTGGTTCCGCGGCGGCGACACCACCCGCCGGACCGTCTCACGCTGCCCCGACCCGGCCTGCTGCCGCCGCCCACCGTCATCGTTGGTCGACAGCTGGGAAGGCCACGCCTGGCCGAGCGCCCGAGTCCACTCCCACCTCTTGGCGGCCCTTCCCCCGGGGACGTTCCCGGGCGTCGACGCCCAGGACGTCTACGAGTTCCTCCAGCGCCGATCGCCCTCCTCCGCCTCTTGAGCATGGGCGGTGCCGAACCATCGGGCCAGCGCGACGTCGAGGCTCGGCTGGTCCTCGCCCACCCACGCGACGTGCCCGTCCGGGCGGAGCAGGAGCGCGGGAACATCCAGATCCTCGGCGACATGGTCGACCCGGCCGGCCCAGCCCTCGACCGACAGCCGCCCGGTCCGGTCGAGCAGCAGCCCGTGGCCGGCGCGCAGCAGCTCGAACAGGCGCCCGTGCTTCAACCGGCGGTCGGCGAGCCGCCGGCCGAGCAGCGGATGGCCCCCGCCCAGGTCGTAGCGGACGCCGATCGCGGTGATCTTCTCGATCAGGAACCGGTTGACGTCGTCGAAGTCCATCAGCTCGGCCAGCAGCCGCCGGACCGCCCGCGGCCCCGGCTCGTCGGTGGTCAGCTGCATCTGGGCCCGGGTGTTGGTCAGCACGTCGGCGGCCACCGGATGCCGCTCCGACTCGTAGCTGTCCAGCAGGTCGTCCGGCGCCCAGCCGGTGATCGCCGCCGCCAGCTTCCACCCCAGGTTGAACGAGTCCTGAATCCCCAGGTTGAGCCCCTGCCCGCCGATCGGCGGGTGAACATGCGCCGCGTCCCCGGCCAGGAACACCCGCCCCACCCGGTAACGCTCGGCCTGCCGGGTCGCGTCGCCGAAGCGTGACAGCCAGCGCGGTGAATGCGCGCCGAAATCGGTTCCCGCGTACGCCCGCAGCTGGCCCGTGAACTCCTCGAACGTCGGCGGCGCGGCCCGGTCCTCGACCACGCCCGCGGCCGGCACCACTGCCCGGAACACCCCCGGCCGGCCGGACGGCCCGATCCCGAACCGCTTCTCGGTCACCCGGACCCGGGTCATCACCTCGGCCAGCTCCTCCGCCGGGGCGGTCACCTCCATCTCGCCCAGCAGCGTGTCGATCCTCGACGGCTCACCCGGAAAACCGACCCCGAGCAGCTTCCGGACCGTGCTGCGCCCGCCGTCACACCCGACGACGAACCGCGCCCGCTCCCCCGCCCCGTCCTCGAACCGCACGGTCACGGCGTCGTCGTCCTGCTCCAGCCCCGCCACCGCGACGCCACGCCGCACCTCGGCCCCGGCCTCGATCGCATGCTCGGCCAGCAGCCGGTCGGTGATCGTCTGCGGAATCCCGAGCACGTAGCCGTGGGCGGTGTCCAGCCCCGTGGGCGCGGGCTTGTCGATGCCCGCGAAGAACCCCCGGATCGGATGCTGCGAGCCGTTCTCCAGAAACCGCTCCAGCAGCCCCCGCTGATCCATGATCTCGATGCTGCGCACATGCAGCCCGAGCGACCGCACGAACGGCGGCGGCTCGACATCCTTCTCCACCACGAGCACCCCGGCGCCCCGCAGCCGCAGTTCACTCGCGAGCATCATGCCGGTCGGGCCGCCACCGACCACGATGACATCGAACATGCGTTTCCCCCGATTCTTGGGCTCGGCCGCCGATTCTGCGCCGCCACCGGGGTCTTGCCGCAAGGCCGGGGGTGCGATATACGTTAGAGGTGGCAGGGAGTTCGTCTCCTTGCCTTTCTTGTGTTCCGGGCCTTTGTTCCCGGGTCTTTTGATTTCCGGGCGGCGCGGCACCGCACGAACCGTCGTGGCCAGTGGCGCGATCGGGGCGCAGCACTCCGGGTTCTCGTGGACGACCAAATCGGGTGGTGATGGCCGGGCGCGGGCCTATCGTGGTCGCGTGCTGACACCTCCCTCGGATCTGGCCGAGACCACGTGGCGGGCGGCGCTCGCCGATCGTTGGGGGCTGGGCGTCGCGGCGATGAACTATCGGGCCGTCGGGTTCGGGGCACATCACTGGGAGCTTGAAGACGTCGACGGTGGGCGGTGGTTTGTCACCGTTACTGGTCTGCGGACCCAGCGGGTCTGGGGCGGGGAGCCGCTCGACGCGGGGTTCGGGCGGTTGCGGGGCTCGGCGGGGAGCTATGCGCGGCGGGTGGACGACCTGCTCGCCGCCCATCCGGGAGTGCTGGGCGGGGCGCTCGAACGCTATGACCGGCTGGTCGCGGGTGTTCACGATGACCCGCCGGGGCTGGTGCTGACGCACGGCGAGCCACATCCCCTGACCGAGATCGCGATCGGGCTCGACCGGTTCCGCGCGCCGCACGGCGACACCGCCGACGACGAGGAGACCTGGAACAACCTGGCCGAGTCGCTCGCCACCCTCGCCGGCGGCGGTAGCTGATGTTTCCACCGCTGCGCACGGCCCGGCTCACCCTGCGTCCGGTCACTCTGGACGATCTCGACGACGTGCACTCGTTTCAGCGCCGCGCCGACGTCGTGCGGTGGATGCTCGGGGCCGAGCCCCGCACGCGGGAACAGTCACGGGCGTCGGTGATCGCGATGACCGGGGAAGACGCGCTGCGCGCCGAGGGTGACTGCCTGAGCTTGGCCGTGGCTGGTGACGCCGGGGTGATCGGCATTGTCGAACTGGTCTGGCGCAGCCAGGCGGAGAGCACGGCCGAACTCGGGTATCTCTTCCACCCCGACCACGGCGGGCGGGGCCTGGCCACCGAGGCCGCGACGGCGTTGCTGGACCGGGGGTTCGGGCTGCACCGGGTCTACGCGCGGTGTCACGCCGGCAATGAGGCGTCGGCCCGGCTGCTGGCCCGGATCGGCATGCGCCAGGAGGCCCGTCATGTCGAGAGCTACCTGTTCCGGGGCGAATGGGCCGACCGCCTCGTCTTCGCCACCCTGGCCCGGGAGTGGCTCAGCCGCTGATCACGCGTAGCGGATTCCGTAGCTGGTGAACCCGCTGATCGCGTCGCTCGGACTCGTGACGAAGTTGACCCGGATGGTGCCGAAGCCGTCGTTCCAGTTCAGCGCGACCTGAGCGATCGTGCCGCACCGCTGGCCGGAGTTGGCCCCCTGGTTGCACACCGGGGTGCCCACGGTGCTCAGCGCCGGATCCCGCTGGGTGAGCAGACGCGTGGAGACGGACGGCGGAGCATTGGTCCCGTCGAACACGAGTGCCGAGCCCTGGGCGCTGAACACGGCCGAGCCGTTGAAGCCCGTTCCGGTCAGCGAGATGTCGCCCATGCTGTAGCTGCCGCTGTCCGTGCGGTACGGACCGGCCGTGCAATGACGAGCGCTGATGTAGCGGTGGACGCTGGCGCCGGCGGTGACACCGAAGCCGCTGCTGCAGATTCCGGTGTTCGAGACCATGAGACCGCCGGCGTTGAACGGTGACGTGTCGTCGTACCTGCCCGCTGCGTTCATGCCGGCCGCGCGCGACACCCGCACCGGGACACCGAGGTCGGCCTCGAACCGGCTCCGGACGGCGTTCAGATCCTGCACCTTGGAGACGCCCGGGTCGATGTTGACCTGCACGCCGTCGAAGTCGGCGGCGAAGCCACCAAAGGTGGACACCGCGATGCCCTGGCTCTGGTAGGCGCCGACGCCGGCTTCGATCCGCTTGGTGGCCGCCTCGATCTGCGCCCGCGTCACCTTGCGCGGCGCGACGATCACCGTGGTGCCGGTCCGCGCGGCGACCTGCTTGATCGTGGTCAGCGCGGCGGCGTCGGCCGGCCCGGACCAGTAGACGACCAGGGTGCCGATGGCGGTCATGTTGCCGAACTCGACCAGCTGCGGGTCGTTGCCGATGGCGGAACGGATCTCGGCCGCCGCCGACGACAACGCGGCGGCTCGGGGTCAATGTCCAAGAGGGACCGGACGGGAACAACCCGGCGCTCATCGCGGAGGTCTCCCCGCGCCTGGGCCGAGGGTGGTGGCGGGACCTTTCCGGCGCGCGTACCCGGAAAAGATCGTCAGCCCAAGGGGTACGGGGACTGGGCCCACGGCGGGCGCGCGGACGGCCGGATGTCGGTGACCCACTTGACCCACCAGAAGCCGCGGCGGCCGGGGGCGACGATGCGGGCCGGGTAGCCGTGGCCGTAGGAGAGCGGGCTGCCGTTGAGTGCGGTGACCAGCCAGATGTCGTCGGTGGGGGCGAACCAGCGGGCGTAGCCGGTGACCGAGGTGACCTTGACGCTCCGCCACTCGCCGGAGCCCAGGAGCGTGCTCAGCCGGATGCCGGACCACTGCTGGGTGCTGTACCAGCCGCTCGTGCAGTCGAGGGTCGCGGCGAAGCTCTCGTGCGGCAGGGCGCGGACGGCGTCGAGGTCGAGGGTGCGGCCGGCCACGCGGAGGGTCCAGGCGGCGCGGTCGAGGCGCTGGATGCCGTCGTCGAACCACGAGGTCACGCGCAATTGCGACTTGGGCACCGAGCCGGTGAAGCGGCGGTCGGTGGCGGCGGCGCTGTCCCAGACGGCGGTGGCCGCGGCGGCGCCGGCACCGAGGGCGGCCAGGCGGAGCAGGGCGCGGCGGTCAGGGTCGGTGCGGCGCGGGCGGACGGCATGGCCCAGAAAATGCAGGAGTACGGCCAGGAGCGCGCCGATCGCGGCCCCGACGTGGATCTGCATGAGGGTGAGCGGGCCGACGTATTCGAGCCGGCCGGTGGAGTGGATCAGGCCGGTCGCGACCGTGAGCAGGATCAGCACGGCCAGCGTGATCGACAGCGCCTTGGTCGGCATGGCGCGGGCGGCCCGGCCGAGACCGCGGCGGATCACCGTGACCTTCCACGGCGCCACGAGCAGGATGGCCAGCGCGGCGGCCGCGTGCACCTGGATCGGGTCCAGCGGCCAGTCGCCGTCGATCGACCAGCCGGCCACGCCGGTGATCACGCCCAGCAGCACGAGCAGGCCGAGGACGAGATCGACCCGGCGACCGGCCTGTCTGCTGCGCATGATCGGAGGCTAGTACCTCCGCGATCAGCTCGGCTGCCACGGCCCGGTGATGAACCGGCCGTCAGCGGCGAACGGCCACACGTTCGGCCTGCATCCGTCCAACTTGATGGTCTGCTGCATCATCGCCGGCGCGGGTTTTCCCTTCCCCGGGCAACCCTGGTGATTGAAACCCAGCGCATGACCCATCTCATGATTGATCACCATCGCGTGGTATTCGTCGACCGTCACCGGAAATTTCGGCGCGCCCTGCAACCACCGCCGAAGATTGATCACCACCGTGTTCTCGAACTTGCACGAGTACTTACCGGCCGTGTTCAACCCGATCGCCGCACACAGCCGATCCGCGGTGTCCGGGGTGGCCAGACGGATCCGCAACTTGTACTTCGACCCGCTGACCCGCTTGAACTTCCACGAGGCCTTCTTGAGCCCCTGCTTCTTGTCCGTGATCGGATGTTTGGCCGCCGCCTCCCATCCCCGCTTGTCGGACAGCACGCGCTCGATCTCCGCCGCGAAGTCCGCCGGCGTCACCTTCTCCAGCGAGCCCCACTTGATGCCCTTCTCCACCTCCACCCGGTACGTGATCACGGTGCGCCCGGTCCCGACCGCCGGCTCGTCTCCCCCCGCCACCGCGTACGTTCCCGCCCCCGACCGCGGCACCTGACGATCCGTCGGAACCGTCGGGCTCGGCTTCACCGGCGGCGCACTGGCCACAACCGGCCGCGGCGCCGCCGCGGACCCCGACACCGCCCGAGGCGGATCCACCGCCTGACTACACGCCCCCAGAGCCATCACGAGACCCACCACGCCCACCAGCCGCCGCACGCACTGCCTCCCTATCTGACCAACAACCCGCATCACCGCACGAAGCGCACACGACAAATTGCCAAACCCACGCAAGTCGGCTACCGGGCGATCTCCCTAAGTGACGAGCGTGGCCCCGGAAAAGGTTGCTCCGCCGCGCCGACGGCTGTACGGCAGGACCGTTAGCCTGCCCGGAGGGTCATTGTCGGCCGGTGGCGGATCTGGGACGCTGACGCGATGACGTTGCCGCTGCGGGTCAGTGTGGCGCCCGATCGTGCGGAGGCGTCGCCGGGAGACGCGCTGACCTTCGATGTCACGGTGCGCAATGCCAGTGACATCGTCGAGCACTACGGTGTCGAGTTCCTCGGGCTGCCCGACGGGGCCCAGGTCCGCACCGAACCCGATGTGGCCAAGCTGCGGCCGTCCGAGTCGGGGACGATGACCGTGCGGATCTCGCTGCCGGTGCAGCCGCCCGCGCCCGCCGGCACCTATGTGCTCGGCGCGCTGGTGCGGTCGAAGTACCGGCATGACGTGTCGCGCTGCGTCGAGGTGCCGGTCGAGCTGGCCTCGATCGAATCGATCACGGTCAAGGCCATCCCCGAGGTGGTCACCGGCGGGCGGGCCGGGCGATACACCGTCGAGGTGTCGAACGGCGGAAACGCGCCGGTGCGGCTCTACCTGGCCGCCACCGATCCGGAACGGCGGGTCACCGCGACCTTCGAGCCGGGCTGGGTCGATCTGCCGCCGGGGACGTCGGCGCAGGCGCTGCTGACCGTGCAGGCGCCGCTGCCGTGGAACCGCGAGCAGCAGCGCCAGCTCACCATCACGGCCACGCCCGATCTGCCGGGGGCGACACCGGGCACCGGCACGGCCTCGTTCGTGCAGAAGCCGCGGATCGCGTCCAAGTTCGGCAAGGTCGCGGGCATCGCCGCGGGCGTGCTGGTGCTGGCCGCGGCGATCGCGGTGCCGGCGCTGCTGATGAACCGCAACAACGACAAGGACGGCCAGCCGCAGAACCCGGCCGCCGCGACCCAGCCGGCCGTGGTCCCTCCGCCGGGACAAGCTCAATCAAGCGCGCCGGGCGCGCAGCCCTCGGCGGCCGCGCCGTCGCAAGCCGGCGGGCAGGAGTCGGCGCCCGCCCAGCTCCCACCGTCAGGCGGCCAGGAATCGCCGCCCGCCGGCCAGAATCAGCAGGCCCCCCGCCGGGTCGACCTGACCAAGCCCAAAGACGGCGTGCTGGCCTCGGACACCTTCCGCGACCAGGGCTTCCTGTCCAGCGCCGACCCGGGCTCGATCGCCGTGCCGGGCTGCGAGAACGCGACCGCGGTGGCGGTGGTCACCGACGCCGACCAGAAACGGTTCCTCACCTCGGCCAACCCGGACGACGCCACCAAGTGTCACAGCGTGCCGGTGCTGCTCGACTTCCTCCAGGGCGCGCCGGCCGGCGGGCTGACCGTGGTGCCGCTGACCAAGAACACCCTGGAGATGGAGGTCGGGTTCGCCGACCTGTCCCGGACCACCGAGGCGTCGCTGGCCGTGTCCGAGAACGACGCCAAGGCCCGCGGCGGCATCGACTTCGTGCTGATCAAGCCCCGGTCGGCCGACGGCGCGGCCACACCGCCGGTCGCGCTGACCGAACTGGTGATCACGCCGCTCCGATAAAGCGTCAGGACCAGAAGACGAAGTACGCCACCAGGGCGCTGGCGATCGACAGCACGGCCAGGACGCCGAGGATGATCAGCAGGATGAGAAGCCAGTTGCTCTTCTTGACCGGCGCCGGTGGCGGGCCCAGCCGCACCCCGTGCGGCCGGGCGGCCCGAAGCTCACGGCCGCAACGCTCGCAGCGGATGCGGGCCGGCTCGTTCGGGTAGCCGCACTGCGGACACTGTGTCCCGGGCCCGGCGGCCGGCGGCGCGCCGTAAACGGGCTGCGGGGTGGGGTCGACCCGGGTCTGGCTGCGGTACACGCCGGTGCGTTCGTCCGGCTCCCCCGGCGTACGCGGAACCGCCCGCGCCTCGTCGGTGACCTCCTGCCGCAGGAACATCAGCGGATACCCGCAGTTCGGGCACAGCTGGTCGACCTCGGGCCGCACCGGCGAACCGCAGTCCGGACACGGCATCTGCCTAGCCATTCGCACCACCCGGTCGAGCCCGTCCCTGGGCCTTGTCCTCACGCTTGAACCGCACGTCCAGCTGCACCTGAGCGCCCAGCGGCAGCTCGCTCTGCAGGAAGCCGAGCACCTGCCGCTCGGTCAGGTGCCCGGTGTGGTCCATCTGCACGACCACCACCGGGTTCTCCGCGGGCACGTTGTCGTTACGGCCGTAGACGCCGCCCACGTCCACGACCGTGACCCGGGCGCCGGTGGCCGCCTCCAGCAGCGCCTCCACCCCGTAGCGGGTGCCGCGCCAGCCGAGCAGCCGGCCGACCTCGCGGACCATCGAGCGCCGGTACTCCACCGGGTCGGTGGGCTCCAGCTCGACGCCCAGCCAGGTGCCGAGGAACTGGAGCATCTCGGGGCTGGCCAGGCCGGTGTCCATCTGGTACTCGACACTGTCGATGCGCTCGCGGACGGTGTCGGCCACCTCCTGGAAGGCCAGCACGAAGTCCCTGATCACCGGATCCTGGGCCATGGCCCGCGGCAACTGGGAGACCAGCCAGGTCATTGCTGCACCACCACCCGGTGCTCGTAGGACATGAACAGCGCCTCGGGCAGCAGCCGCAACCGCTGCTCCACCTGGTCGAGCGTGCGCTTGCGGCGCAGGTCGGCCGAGAAGAAGTGCACCGCCTCGACACCCTGCACGCCGAACGAGCCGTGCAGCACGCCGTACACGTCGCCGAGGCGCAGATCGGTGTCGAACGGCCAGCCCTGACCGCTCGGGCCGCCGGTCAGCGGGTTCAGGTAGTCGTACAGCGCCCGCTCGGCGCGCTCGCGCACGGTCTCCGGGCGTACCCCCGGACCGGCCCGCACCTCGGAGACCACCTTGACCCCCTGGTAGCGGGGCGGTTCGATGCGGATCCGCATGGTCAGCAGGCGACGCGGCTCGAGGTAGGCCTTGATCTGCTCCTCGAGCTCCTCGGGGATGGTCAAATCGTCGAGGGTCAGATTCTCCGGGGGTACGTCGAGCCGGGGCACCACCAGCAGTCGCGCCGGCTCGCCCGGGGCCGAGGGCGGCAGGCACCGGGCGCGGGCCACGTTCGGGGCGGCGTCCAGGGTGAGCCGCTCGACGTCCTCGGCGGTGACCGCGCGCCGGCCGCCCCGCAGCAGCAGCGGGCCGCGGATCTTCGCGTTGTCCACGCTCTCCGCGTCCACCCCGCCGACACTCGAGTCGAGGTTCGTGACCGAGGCGACGAACGGGATCGAGGTGTGCAGGACGGTGAGCCGGTCGGCGGCCACGTTGCCCCGCTTGCCGCCGCCGAAGCGGTAGCCGGTCACGTAGATCTGCGCGTCGATCGGCGGGATGGCGCCGTGCTGCCAGACCCGGCCACCGCGGTCGAGCACCCGCGGGCCGAACCGGATCTCGCCGGTCGCGCCGGACCAGGTGTAGACCTTGTCGTGCACGGTCGCGTCGGCCAGGTCGGCGACCTCGGTCCACTCCTCCTCCTCGGGCTCGCCGTGCCGGTCGCGGCGCGGCAGCACCACCTTGACCGTCTCGTCGAAGCGGCGGGGCAGCACCGGCACCCGGCGCACCTGGAAGGTCTGACCGGGGCGGCCGCTGCTGGCGCCGAGCAGCTCGGCCGGGGCCGGTTCGGCGTGATGGGCCGGGATGGCGCCGCCCAGGGCCATCGCCGACAGCGACTCGAGTTCCGGCGGGTTGGCGTACTCGGGCTGGCCCTCCTCGGCCTGGACCAACCGGCAGCGCAACCAGAACGCCCGCTTCGCGCCGAGGGCCAGGGCCTCGTGCCGGGCCGGGAGCAGCAACGTCACCTCGCCGCTGGAGTTGAAGCCGGCCGTGGTGTCGCTGAGCACACGGACGTCGACCCACTGCTGGCCGTCCCACGCCTCCCAGACCCGGGGCGGGCGGCGCGGGTCGACGCCGGCGCCCTCGGGACCGGTCTGCACCTCGAGCCGCAGCAGGTTGCCCGCGGCCGAGTCGTTGAGGCCGAAGTACACCGCCTCGTCGACCCGCAGATTCGGGAACAGCCGCACCGACGACGCCTCGCGGCGCAGGTCTTCCCAGTGGTCCGAGTACCGCTCGCCGGTGTGCGTCATGCAGGCCACCAGCTGCGGCGGGGTGATCAGCAGCTCGGAGTCGGTGAGGAAGACGACCGGCTCCTCGTCGTCCCGGCGCTCGGTGCTGACCTGGGTGCCGGCCGGTACCCGCACCGGCTCGTCGCGCGGCGCGGTCAGCGTGAACATCAGGTCGACCCGGGCCGGCACGGCCGAGAACAGCTCGACGCCGACCAGCTCCAGGAACTTGATGTAGAGCCGGTCCGGCACCTGGTTGAGCCGGTACAGCGTCATCTCGGTCATCCAGGCGAACAGCTCGACCAGCGCGACCCCCGGGTCGGAGACGTTGTGATCGGTCCACTCCGGACACAGCCGGTTGATCCGCCGTTTCGCCTCGTCGACGATGTCCTGGAACCGGCGGTCGTCCAGTTCGGGCGCGGGAAGGCTCACGGCTGGGGCTCCTCGTGGGGAATGGTGTAGAAGGGGAACACCAGGTTGCGCACGTCGTTGGTGGAGCGGACCCGGTAGCCGATCGAGATGTGCACCGTACCGGTGTTCTGCTCGCCCTGGGCCAGCACCTGTTCCAGCGTGATCCGGGGCTCCCAGCGCTCCAGGGCCTCGCGGACGTACTGCTCGATCAGGCCCAGCGTGCCCGCGGTGAGCGGGGCGAACAGCATCTCCCACATCGAGCAGCCGAAGTCGGGACGCATCACCCGCTCGCCCGGCACCGTGGACAGGATCATCCGGATCGCCGCGTCGATCTCCTCGACGCCGGTGACCAGGCGGACGGTTCCGGTCCGGTTGATCGCGGCCGGGAACGCCCAGCCGCTGCCGATGAACTCCTGCTCGCGCATGCTCACCCCCACATCACGTCGGCCGAGCCCGCGGTGATCGAACTGACCGGCAGGTCGACCGGGTCGTTGCAGGTGGCCACCTGGTCGCCCATCCGGGCCGCCGGCTTGCCGTTGATCAGGACGGTCGGCGAGCCGACCATCACCCGGCCCTGATTGGTGGGCGGCTTGCTGAACGGCGACGGCGGGATGTGCGGCGGCAGGTTCTGCGCGACGCTCCCCTGCGTCGCCGCGGGCAGGCCGTTGACCAGCACGTCGGTGGACAGTTGCAGCATGAGCTGCCCGCTGAACGGCAGCGGCGTGGGCGTCGGGACCGGCCCGCCCGGCGAGGGGACGAGCAGGATGTGGGTGTCCGTCCCTAGGACCGGGTCGTTCTGGCGGGCGGCGGGCTGTGGCATCAGTTCAACCTGATCGGCTTGCCGGACTGGGTCAGCGGTCCGGAGGCGGTGATCTCGACCTGGGCCCCGGACAGCGCGAGCTTCTGGGTCGCCTTGATCTCGATGTTGGTGGCGGCCAGCACCAGCTTCTGGTCGCCGGTGAGGTTCGACTCGGACTTCTCCAGCTTGAGCAGGACGGACGTGCCGCCGAGGCTGAGCGTGATGCTCGCCGGGTCGTCGTCGGCGAAGACCAGGCGCGAGTCCTTGCGGCTGACCAGCAGACGCTTCTCGATCTTCCCACCGGTGGCCGCGCCCGGCTCCGGGATGCCGTCGGTGCGGTTCCACAGGCCGCCCAGCACCACCGGGCGGGTGTGGTCGTTCAGCTCGAAACCGACCAGCACCTCGTCGTCGACCTCGGGCAGCCACTGGAGGCCGCGTTCCTTGCCGCCGCCCGGGGTCGCCGTCCGGGCCCAGGCGCTCTCGTCGTCCGCGCTCAACGTCGGGAACTTCACGCGTACGCGGCCGAGCTTTTCCGGGTCGTCGTTGTTGGTCACCACGCCGATGACCAGGCCCGACCATTGTGGTCCGCTCGCCTTTCCGGACATTTCCGATATGCCGCCGGGCTCTTTTCCGCCGCAGACGAAGCGGGTCACATAGGGCCGGCCGGCGCCGTAGGTGTGCTCCACACTGGTCACGCGCCATTTTCCGGTCATGCGGGAGCCGACGCCTTCGATCTGAATGTTCGCGCCCGCCCCGATCAGCGGATCACCGGCCGCCTCGCCGCGCAGCACCGCCTCCTCGCCCGACGCCCGCAGCAGCAGCGACTTGGCCAGCGCGTCCGCCTCGGCCTGGTCGACCACCGGGAACTGGCCGGCGTTGCGCTTCACCCGCCCGAACGCCCGCTTCGCGGCATCGCTCATCTCCTGCGCGGCCGGCGCGTCGGTGCCCAGCTCGGTCTCGGTCGACCGGCCCTGGATGGGCGCCTTGCCCAGGTGGTCCCAGCCGCGGATCTGCACCTCGTCGCTGCGCTCGGCGGCCGAGAACCGGACCGCGAACCGGGACAGGTTCTGCCCGTAGCGCAGCTTCGGCGGGGTCGCGTCCGAGCGCGGCGTCTTCTTGAAGTGGAAGGTGCGCTCGCTGACCCAGACGTCGAAGCCGATCCGGGCCGCCCGCCGGCGCAGGAAGGCGAAGTCGGTCTCACCGGCCTGGAGCACGTACTCGTGGGCGCCGCCGGTCGAGTCGACGTCGGCGTCCAGCCCGTACTCCCCCGCGATCCGGGAGGCGATGTCGGCGTCGGTGACCTTCTGGAAGCTGCGCGACTTGGGCTCGCGGGCCAGCCGGTGGGTCAGGTCGAAGCCGTTGAGCACCAGCTCGTGCCGCCCGGCGCCGCCCGGCTCGACCGACACCGCGGTGATCTCGCCGGTGGTGACCACCACCGGGTCGCCCTCGGCCCGGAAGGCGATCTCCACACGGGTGCCGATGCTGAACGTACCCTGGTCGAAGATCTCGAAGTGTGGGTCGTCGAAGTGGATCGCGAAGAAGTCCGGCAGCTGCACCGACTCCTCGACGCGCACCAGCGTGACGCGCGGGTAGAGGTCGGGCGCCAGCGGCCGCCCGTCCACCGTCAGCACCACGCCGTCGAGGCGCTTGACCGCCTCAGGCACGGCGGCGCACCGGAAGCTCGGGGATCACCAGCAGCAGGCCGGGTTCCAGGGTGAGCGGGTCGACCACGTTGTTGGCCTCGGCGATCAGCCGCCAGCGGGTCGAGTCGGCGTAGTGCTTGGCCGCCACCCGGTCCAGCGTCTCGCCGTGCGCCAGCCGGTGCACGGTGTGCAGCGTCGGCGTGTGCGAGGTCGGGTTCTGCAGCGGCCGCTCGGCCTCGTCCTTCCACTGCTTGAGCGTCATGTCGGCCTTGGCCCGCAACGGCGTCCCGTCGCTGGCGAAGAACGTGAACTTGAGCTGGAGCCGCTCGACGATGGCCTTGAACGAGTGCAGCTTGCCCCAGTGGAACTCCACCCACGGCGGCCGCGCCTTGTTCCGCTGCCGGTCCGAGCCGGCCAGCGCGGGGTCGACCTTGAGCAGGTCGAGCAGCTTGTTGGTGTGCTCGGTGACGTCCGACCCCTGGTCGGTGGTGTCCAGCGTCAGGGTCAGCGTCAGCGTGCCCGACTGCCCGCCCTGGAAGCGCAGCTCCGGGGCGTTGCCGCCCTTCTTCTCCGAGGCGTTCCAGGTGTTCGACTTGCTGATGGTCAGCTCGGCCGGGTTGAACAGGCAGTCGATCTGGTCGCCCTGCTCGGTCTTGAGGAACGCCTTGGCCGGCGCGCTGGGTGCGGTCATCAGAACACTCCTGCCCATCGGCCGCCGCGACGCTCGATCTCGCGCAGCAGACGTTGTTCCACGATCTCCACGACCCGGTCCGGGTCGAGCGCCTCCGCCTTGCCGCCGACGGCGCCGGCGGCCTGGCTGACGGCGCCGGTGGCTTGGTTGACGGCGCCACCCGCCGCGTTCGACGCCTGGTCGACGTAGCCGCCCGCCTGATCCGCCAGCCCCGCCGCGGCCCCACTCGCCTGATCCACGTAGCCCGACGCGGTGTTCATCGCGCCCGACGCCATCCCCTGCGCGTCGTCGAGCATCCCGTTGGCCGCGGCCATCGGCCCCGATGTCGCCTCGATGACGGCCGCGCGGGCCGCCCGGGTGGCCATGTCGCCGACCCCGCCCAACCCGCCGACCGGAAGCTGGTCGACGATGCCGGCCGCGGTCTCCCCCGCCCCGGCCAACGCGTTCCGACCCTGCCCGATCAGCCCATCGGCCATCTGCCGCCCCTGCCCGAGATAGCCGGCCGCGGTGTCCTTGGCCCCCGCGACCGCGTTGCGCCCCGCCCCGACCAGCCCCGACGCCGCCTCCCGGCCCTTGCCGACCAGGCTCTGCGCACCGGCCGCGAGCGCTCCGCGTTCATCGTCGTCCAGCAGCGAGCTCAGCCCGCCCCCGAGGAAGAACCGCGGCCGCCGCACCGGGCTCCGGGTATGGGTCAGCTCGTGCGCGAGCACGGCCGACACGCTCGGCCCCGGCGTAGGCGCGGCATGCAGGTGGATCACCGATCCGGTGGTAGCGCCGAGCGCCCCCGCCTGGCTGAGCGCGTTCCGGGTGTTCGGCCCGGTCGTATACAGCGGCGGCCGCGCCCGCCCACTGATCGCCGCGGCCATCGCATGCAGTCCCGCGGGAAGGGCCCGCGGAGCTTCGAGGGGCCGATCGGCGACCGCGCGGTCCCAGCGTTGGCGCGGGGTTGCGCTCTTTCCAGGTACGCGCGACGAAGAGTCCCCGCCTCCGGGCCCGGCCTGGCCGCCGGGCCCGGGCCGTTCGCCCGGCTGCGGCCCGGCGCGGCGCGCCGGGGTCAGGCTGACCGCCCCGCTCGGATCCGGAACGTTCCCCGGTGGCAGCGGCGCCGCCCCCATCACCCGAAGGTAGGCGACCCCATCCGGATTCGACACCGACGGCCCCGCCTCAGGCCGAGCCGCCAGCGGCCCACCGGCCGTGGTGGCGGCGTCCGGCCGACGCAGAATCGGCGCCTGTCTCCCGCCGCCCGCAGTGCCGGTCGGACGCAACGCGCCCCGCGAGCCCGCCCCTGTGGACAGCCGCCCAAAGTCGTCGTACCCACCACCTACGTTGTGCCCACCCAGTACAGGGGTGGGGGAGGTGGCGGCGGCCGCACCACGTTTCAAGATCGAATCCGCTCCGACCGCGGACGCTGCCCGGCCGGCCCGCGAGGCCGCATCCGCCCACGAGGCCGCGCCCGCCGGGGCCGCGCCCGCGCCCGCCGGGATCACGCCCGCCGAGACGGCGCCGGCCGAGGCCGCGCCCGCCGCCGCAGTCCACGAGGTCACGCCGATCGCGGCAGTCCTTGAGGCCGCGCCGATCGCCGCGGTCCGCGAAGTCACGCCGATCGCCGCAGTCCGCGAGGTTGTGCCGATCGCCGCCGGCCCGGGTCCACCGGCCGACCCGTAACCACCGGGCCCGAAGCCACTGGGACCCATCGGCATCGCGTTGCCCGGGCTCACCTCGGGTCCGGCCGAAGGCGCAGTGGCCAGCGCCGCCCGACCCATCTGACTCGCGCCGGCCAGCTCGAACCCCCCGCCGAGCCGCCCCCGACCGGCGCCGTCTCGTCCCGTTCCCGTGGCAACCCGCCGCAGAAGCCCGCCCGAGGACGGCGACCCCGCCAGCGGCTCACTCCGCCGCCGAACCGATCGCAGCATCGCCGGCGCCGCCCCGATCGGCGGCCGCGCCACCGCTCCTGTGGACAGAGACCCGGAATTGTCGTACCCGGCCGCTACGTTCGACCCACCCAGTGCAGGGGTGGGGGAGGTGGCGGCGGCCGCGCTACGTTTCAAGATCACCGAGTTTCGGGCGGCCGCCGAGCGACGGGCCTGAATGCCCTGCCACCAGCGAACAACACCCCACGGCACCCGCACCGGCAGGTCGCCGACCACGCCGGCCCCCAGCGCGCCCGAGCTGGCAACGCCGCCCCTTCCAGAACGGTCACCGCCGCGCCCGTCACCGCCGCGCCCATCGCCGACGCGCCCAGGGACGCCCAGCCCGGACCCGCCCGAACCCACTCCCGGCGAACGGCGCCCGATCAGCCGCCGCACCACCCGGCCGAGCAGCCGCGGCCGCCCGCTACTTCGATGAGCGGAAGCCACTGTGGCACACCTCCAGCTCCTCGATCGCCAGGTCGCGGGACGACGCCGCCAGCTTCGGGCCGCTCCACTTCACCGGCTTGGCGCTGATGATGGTCCACGTACGCATGGGCTCGCCCTTGGCGTTGAGCACGCTGATCTTGCCGTCGCGCGGGGTGACCTTGTTGCCCTCGCGGGTCAGGCCCTCGCCGGACGCGGACATCAGCCACTCGAAGAGCGCGTCGGTGTCGGTGAGGCCGCGCTTGAAGACCAGGTTGGGCCACTTCATCCGGCCCAGCAGCTTGTGCGTGTACGCGTTCTGCCCGCCCTCGGCCAGCTCCTCCACGTCGATCTGCACCGACAGCCCGGACACCTCGGTGAACGCGCCGATGGTGGTGCCGTCGATCTCGAACGTGAACTTGCCGACGAACGGCGGGTCGACGGTGTGCGCCTTAGCCACCCTGCACTCCTTGCCATGCGCGCTCGTTCAGTCCGCCGACCTCCTGGAGCAGGCGGATGCGGTCCCCGTGCTCCAGGTCGAGCAGTCGGTCGAGGTCCCAGTGCAGGTGGTACGCCAGGAAGGCGATCTCCTGCCACAGCTCGTCGTGGGCGTAGTGCCCTAGCCCACCTCCACGGACGTCGGCGGGAAAGGGGCGCCGGGCTCCAGCGTGTCGAGGATGCTGGTGTCCTGGAAGTTGACGATCCGGTAGAGGTCTTGCAGGTAGCCGAAGTCGGAGACGAACAGCGACTCGATCGTCTTGGTGGTCACCCGCTGGACGGTGCCCAGCTCGGTGACCACCCGGGACAGCACGATGACCGTCGCGTACGCCTCGTTCTCCTTGACCCGCCCGTCGCGCAGCGGCTCGATCTCGTCCCGCGCGCAGGCCAGCCGCATGATGCCGGTGCGGTGCAGCGTCCCGTGCTCGTCCACGTACCCCTTGGGCAGCGTGAACGGGAATTCGGTCTGCAAGCTCATGCTCGGTGGAGGCCCTCGTGCGTGATGACGATCTTCTCGGTCGCCACCTCGTTGGAGCCGGCGTCGAGTTCGGCGCCGGTCCACTTGGAGACCCAGCCGCGCTCGAAGTTCCAGCGGGCCACCTCGGCCTTCATCGAGTCCTTGATGACGATGGAGCCGTCCCGGCGGGCCGAGTCGACGTCGCCGTCCTCGACCTGCTTGCGCCATTCCCACAGCGCCTTGGACTCGTCGATCCGGCGCTCCAGGGTGATGTCGGACCACTTCATCGCACCCGGAACCTTCCGGATGATCATCTTGCCGTCCTTGGTGGCTTCCTTGTACTCGATCGTCTCCGTCTCGGACTCGACGCCGGAGCACTTCCGGAAGCTCGCCATCTCCACCCCGCCGATCTCGAGGATGAAGTTGAACGTGGTCAACAGGTCAGGCATCTCTTACCTCCTACTCAGGTCTTCCGCTGAAAGGTCCACGCCGGTTCTCAGTCGGTGGCCGAGCCGCCGCCCTGCCACTGGCTGATCCGGAAGATCACGAACTCGGCGGGCTTCACCGGCGCGATGCCGACCTCGACGATCAGCTTGCCCTCGTCGACCGACGACGGCGGGTTGTTGGAGGCGTCGCAGAGCACGTAGAACGCCTGCTCCGGGGTGGCGCCGACGAGCGCGCCCTGGGTCCACAGACCGCGCAGGAACGAGGTGATGTTGCGCTTGACGCGCTGCCACAGGTCGAAGTCGTTGGGCTCGAAGACGGCCCACTGGGTGCCCCGCTGGATCGACTCCTCGATGAAGTTGAAGAGCCGCCGGACGTTGATGTAGCGCCAGCTCGGGTCGGTCTTGGCCAGCGTACGAGCGCCCCAGATCTTGGTGCCGTAGCTGCCGAAGGACCGGATGCAGTTGACGCCCTCCGGGTTCAGCAGGTCCTGCTCGCCGCTGGTGACGTCGTTCTCCAGCCGGACGATGCCCCGGACCGCCTCGTTGGCCGGCGCCTTCCACACGCCCCGGGCGCCGTCGGTGCGCGCCCAGACGCCGGCGACGTGACCCGAGGTGGGCACGGTCAGGTAGAGCTCGCCGTTGGTCGCGCCGGGCCGGGCCAGCGGGTTCGGCACCACCACGTTCGGGTAGTAGAGCGCGCCGAACGCCGAGTCGCGGGCCAGGCGGCTGCGCCACTCGAGGGCCCGGGTCGCGTTGAGACCGGGCGGGACGTCGAGGATGGCCATCTTGCTGTGGCTGGCCTCGCAGAAGTCGATGAGCTGCTTCTGCGCGCCGAGGAACATCTCCTCGTCGATCGAGCCGTCGTCCTTGGTGGCCACGGTGACCAGGTCGGGGACCGCGACCATGGTGACGTTCTCGGCGATGGCCAGGCCCTGGTAGCCGGTGCGGTCGGACTCGTTGCCGGCCAGGTCGTTGACGCTGACCTCGATCGCCGAGACCGGCGGGGACTGCAGCGCGTAGCGGCCGGCGGCCGGGGTGCGCTCGGCCAGTGAGGCGCCCTGGAGCGGCTGGAGCTCGATGCGGAGCAGCTTGGAGCGCTCGTTCACGGTGCGTTCGACGGTGCGGGCGCTGCGGCCGCTGAACTGCAGGCCGCCCAGCTCCTCGCGCAGCTGGCCGCCCTCGTAGACGCGCAGCGTGTACTCGCCGGCGGCGTTGCCCGCGTCGCCGTCACCCTCGGCGGGCGCGGGCGGCGGGACCACCTCGACCTCGAGGTTGGTGCCCGGGTTGAGCGCCGAGATCTGCAGGCTGGGGTTCTGTGGGTTGTCCGCGGCGGGCAGGGTCAGCGTCGGGTTGCCGCCGTTGCTCCCGTCGCCGTTGCTGGCGGAATTCGGAATGCGGCAGATGTACGCCGCGCTGCCACCGTTCTCGAAGAAGCCGCGCACGGCGTGCGGGAGCATGGCACCGCGGACGAAGCCGCCGTACACCCTCTCGTACTGCGGCCAGCTGGTGACGAGCTGCGGTTTGACGCCGTCGGGGTCGGTGGGGTCCCCCTGATCGACGTCGTAGCGCTCGGTGAAGCCGACGAACGCCGCCACCGCGGTTCCCACCCCCTCGATGGGCATGGAGCCGCTCGGCTGCTCCTCGATGTAAACGCCCGGGGCTCCGTACGACGCGGCCATGGGTGACACCCTTCGTTGTCAGGCCTGCACCGCGCTGGTCAGCAGCGCGGGGTCAAGATCTGTTTCGTAGAACTCTCCGTAGTGCAGCGGCGGGAACACCCGCACCGTCGGCCGGATCGACGAGCAGGCGACCACCTTGACCCGGGGAAAGCGGTGCACGATCTCCCGTACCAGGTCAACGGTGGCGCGCCGGTCGAGGTCCAGCACGATCACGTCCGGTAGTGCCTCCAGCAGGCGGGCGAGCACATCGTCGCCCGCGTCCATCAATTCGATGCCGTCCTGCCGGAGGATGGCCTCGATGCCGAGCCGGTGCAGCGCGCTGAAGTCGCCCATCAGGACCCTCGTCACCGCACGCACCTCCTCACGGGCCTCGCCGCCGAGGATGAGCGTCCCGCGCCTACGCATGTGTAAAGAAGGTGCGGCGGTGCAGCCGAAGGTGCAGGCGACACCCCGGCGGTGCGATCAGGCTTGGGAATCCGTACGCCGACGCCGTTTAATTTCCGCGTGACCTATTCGCTCGGCGTTGATCTCGGCACCACGTACACGGCGGCGGCCGTGCGCGTCAACGGCCACGCCCAGATCGTGCAGCTGGGCAGCCGCCGGGCCGAGATCCCGTCGCTGGTCTTCCTCCGCGACGACGGCGTGGTGCTGGTCGGTGACGCCGCCGAGCGCCGGGGCGCCCGCGAGCCGATGCGGCTGGCCCGTGAGTTCAAGCGCCGGCTCGGCGACCCGGTGCCGGTGCTGGTCGGCGGGTCCCCGATCTCGGCCCACGCGCTGATGGCCCGGGTGCTCGAACACGTGCACCAGACGGTCACCCGCAGCCAGGAGGGCCCGCCCGCCACGATCAGCGTCACCCATCCGGCGAACTGGGGACCGTACAAACGCGAGCTGCTCCAGCAGGCGATGGCGATGGCCGAGGTCGGCGCGGTCCGGCTGCTCTCCGAGCCCGAGGCGGCGGCGATCCAGTACGCCTCGCAGGAGCGGGTCCAGCCAGGCGAGATCGTCGCGGTCTACGACCTTGGCGGGGGTACGTTCGATGCGGCCGTCCTGCGTAAGACGGAAACCGGGTTCGCGTTGCTCGGCGAACCGGCCGGCATCGAACAGCTCGGCGGGTTCGACTTCGACGAGGCGGTGCTCGCCCACGTGGTCGACCAGCTCGGCGAGATGGCGACCGCCCTCGACCCGGCCGACCCGACCGTCGTCGAGGCGCTCGGCCAGCTCCGGCGCGACTGTGTGATGGCCAAGGAAGACCTGTCCTCCGACACCGAGGTGCTGATCCCGGTGGCGCTGCCGTCGGTGCACACCCGCGTTCGGTTGAACCGGTCCGAGTTCGAACAGATGATCACCCCGGCGCTGACCGAGACGGTGGCGTCGATGAAGCGGGCGCTGCGCTCGGCCGGTGTCGACGCGGGGCAGCTCCGGTCGATCCTGCTGGCCGGCGGTTCGTCACGGATCCCGCTGGTCAGCGAGATGTTGTCGACCGAGTTCGGCCGGCCGCTGGTGCTCGACGGCAACCCGGAACACAGCATCGCGCTCGGCGCCGCGCTGGCCGCGGGTGGCCCGGTGCCGATGCCGGCCGCCGCCCCGGTCCGGCCGGTCGCCTCCGCGCCACCGGTCGCCTCCGCTCCACCCGTGACCTCGGCCCCGCCCGTGACCTCGGCGCCACCGGTGCCCGTACCCCATCAGCCTGGCCGCCCGTACCCCACCGCTCCTTATCCGACCGAAGCGCAAGGGCCCGCCCAGCCGGTGGCCTACCACCCGGGCCAGGCCGCGGTCGACGCGACCGTCACACAGCCCGGGGTCTACCGCGCGAACCCCGCGCCGCCGCCTCCGTCGCCGGAGGCGCCGACGACCCAGTTCATCCCGGCGCAACCGCCGCCGCCCCGGCCACCGCCGGCCGCCGCGCCGGCCGGACCGGGCACGCCACGGAACACCGGGCGCATCCTCGCGATCTCCGCCGCGGCGCTGGCCGTGCTGCTGGTCATCGGCGGGGTGGGCTGGTTCCTGCTGCGCAAGACCGACGACGACAAGGGCGGATCGACCCCGGCCGCGGGCGCCCCGAGCACGGCCGCCTCGTCGGTCGCGCCGCCGGAACCGGCCGGGTGGAAGAAGCTGGCCGACCTGCCGGTGGCGCTGGAGGGCGCGGCCGTCACCGCGTTCGAGGACAAGGTGTGGGTGGCCGGCGGCACCCTGACCGACGAGCCCCGCACCAAGCTGACCACCACGTACATCTACGACCCGAAGTCGGCCAAGTGGTCGCAGGGTCCGAAACTGCCCCGGATCACCACCCACGCCCAGCTGGTGGCCACACCCCGCACGCTCTACCTGCTCGGCGGCCTGTGGGAGGGCAACGGCTCGACCCAGGTGCTCAAGCTCAGCGACGACCGCAAGGCCTGGCTGCCCGACGTGCCGCTGCCCGAGCCCCGGGTCGACGGCGCGGCCACCTTCGACGGGAAAGACCTGATCTACGCGGGCGGCACCCGCGACGCCAAGACCATGAGCGAAGAGGTCTGGGCGCTGCGCAAGGGCAAGTGGACGCTGATCGGCCGGCTCCAGGACCCCCGGCGCCGGCTGGTCGCGGTCCACGAGGGCAACGACATCGTGCTGCTCGGCGGGCGCTACGTGGAGCGGGGCGACAAGACCGGCACCATCGACCGGATCTCCGGCGGCAAGCTGCTCGAACCGACCGGCGAGAAGACCGACCCGCCGATGGACGGCGGCGTCGGCGTCGACGTGCCGGGGGTCGGCGTGTGCCTGCTCGGCGGCGAGACGGCCGGCATCGCGTACACCGACTGGTGGTGTGTGAAGGACGGCGCGGGAGCGACGCTGCCCAAGCTCGACCCGCAGCGGGGTGGGCTGGGCGTGGCGCAGATCGGCCGGACGATCTACGCGGTCGGCGGCTACACCGCGGACGAGCACGGGATCAACCGGTTCGAATCGTTCACGGTTCCCGGATGACGTACGCGCTGGGAATCGACTGCGGCACCACCCACACCGCCGCAGCGATCTCTCGGGACGGCTCGGTCGAGGTGCTGCGCCTGGGCGCGCGCCGGGCCGAGCTGCCGTCGCTGGTGTTCGTGGCGCCGGACGGCACGACCGTGATCGGCGACGCCGCCGCCCGCCGCGGTGAGAGCCTGCCCGGCCGGCTGGTGCGCGAGTTCAAGCGGCGGATCGGCGACCCGGTGCCGATCCTGGCCGGCGGCTCGCCGTTCTCGGCCCACGCGCTGACCGCCCGGGTGCTGGAGCACGTGCTGCGGGCGGCGGTCACCACCCAGGGCGGGCCGCCCGGCTCGATGGTGCTGACCTGCCCGGCGAACTGGGGTCCGTACAAACGTGACCTGCTGGTGCAGGCGGCCCGGCTGGCCGATCTGCCGCCGGTCGCGCTGCGGACCGAACCCGAGGCGGCGGCGATCGAGTACGCGGCCGGCTCGCGGGTGGGTGACGGCGACATCATCGCGGTGTACGACCTGGGCGGCGGCACCTTCGACGCGGCGGTGCTCCGGCGCACCCCCGGCGGCTTCGAGGTGCTCGGCCAGCCCGAGGGCATCGAGCAGCTCGGCGGCATGGACTTCGACGAGGCGGTCTTCGAGCACGTCGTGGCGGCGCTGCCGGCCGACCGGCTGGGCGCCGCCGACGACCCCGAGGTGCTGGCCGCCCTGGCCCGGCTGCGCCGCGACTGCGTCGAGGCCAAGGAGGCGCTGTCCGAGGACACCGAGGTGCTGATCCCGGTGGCCCTCCCCCAGCTGCACACCCGGGTCCGGCTGACCCGGGCCGAGTTCGAGGCGATGATCCGCCCCGCGCTGTCCGACACGGTCGGCGCGATGCGGCGGGCGCTGCGCTCGGCCGGCGTCCCCGCCGAGCAGGTGAGCACGTTCCTGCTGTCCGGCGGCTCGGCCCGGGTGCCGCTGGTGTCCCAGCTGCTGTCCACCGAGTTCGCCCGTCCCGTGGTCCTCGACCCCCACCCGGAGCACAGCATCGCCCTGGGCGCCGCCCGGGTCGCCGCCCAGACCCCTATGCCCCAGCCAGAAACCGCCGAGCCAACCCGTCTCGTCCCACCCGCGCCCACCGCGCCCGCACCCGCCGCGCCTGCGCCTACCCCGCCTGCGGCGCTCACCGGGCCCGCGGTCGGTGCGTTCGGTGCATCTCCGTCGGTATCCACGCCGCCGCGACCGGAGACACCGAAGCCACGGCCGGGTAACACCTACGGTTCGCGGAAGCCGGAGGCGGCGCCACTTGACGCGCGGACCGAGCCGGTTCATCCCTCGGACGCCCCGACCGAGATGTTCAAGACCACCCCGGAGACCGAGGTCGTGCCCGCCGCGAGGCAGCCGGTCGTGTCCCGGCCACCGGACCTGCCCAATACCGACGACTCGCCGGTCTTCCTCACCCGGGCCGGCCTCGACCTCGCCGCCGGCCCTCCTCCCCCGGCCGACAAGCCCCCGGCCGACAAGCCGCCGGGCGGCGAGGCGGGGGGACCGCGTCCGGTGAGCCGGCGCGCCCTGGTGATCGTCTCGGCGGCGGCCGCGGTTCTGGTCGTCACCGCGATCGTCATCTCGATCGTGTGGTTCGGGTCCGGACGGGACGACCCCGGCGGCGACGACCAGGCCGCCGGGCCGATCAGCACAACCAGCGCGTGCGGCGGGTTCGTCGACGAGTTCGACGGCGGCGCGCTCGACCCGGGATGGCAGCGCACCCAGCCCGGCGCCACGGTCGCGATCGGCGGGGGCGGGGCGACGGTGGAGGCCCCGGACGGCGCCGACATCTACGCCGATCACACGGCCGCGCCGATGTTGGTGCGCGAGCACTCCGGCGACTTCGTCCTGGAGGCCGAGGTGGTGGTTCAGCCCGGCCAGTTCTACCAGGGCGCCGGGCTGGTGGTGTGGAACAGCCCGACGTCGTTCGTCCGGTTGGAGCGCGGCTTCGGCGACATCGGCGCGATCACCTTCGAGTACCGCGACGGCGGCGATCACGTCCGGCCGCGCCCGCCGTTCAAGAACACCAAGGGCGTGGTGCCGACCGACGCCGGCCACGTCCTGCTCCAGGTGCGCCGCGAGGGCGACCGGATCAGCGCCGGCTGGCGAGAGCCGGGCAACCCCACGTACTCAGATCTGGGGAGCGCGCAGATCGACCTGCCCGGCACCGTGCGGGTCGGCCTCTCCGTCCTGAACCGCGCCCAGAACGGCGCGAAGCCCGAGACCTTCAGCGCGACCTTCAGCCGCGCCGCCCTGACCTGCTGAACCGGCGCGAAGCCCGGCGTCACTGGGTGGCGGAGTCTCCGGAGCCGTTGCCGGCGGCCAGGCGGCGGATCTCGTCGAGGGACGTGGCGCGGGACTCGACCACCTCGACCGGCGGGCCGGCCGGGCCGCGTAGCGCGGCGTCCATCGTGGCCGTGACGACCAGGTCGAGGCCGGGCTTGAGCTGGCCGCCGAGCGCCGACCAGAAGTCCGAGTTCTCGCTGCCGTCGCCGCTGCGGAGTTTGAGGGTGGGCAGGGGCCGGACCTCGGCGAACGGGCCGTGCAGGTGTTCGGCCTCGATCATCGGGTGGAGCAGCAGCGCGGCCAGGACGTCGCCGAGCAGCGAGTGTTCGTCGCGCACCTCGCTGGTCCAGGCGGTGACCAGGTAGCGGCAGTCGACGCGGGGCAGCGGGTCGCGGCGGTAGCGGCGGCCGTCGGCCTCGACGATGGTCTCGCCGAAGTCGCGGTCGGACAGGTTGGGGCGTACGTCCCAGAGGTAGAGGTCGACCGTCGGCTTGGAGGACAGCGCCGCCGACCATTCACCGTCCGGCGCGTCGAAGGCGATGTCCACGTCGCGGGCGGGCAGCGGCACCACCTTGCGCAGGAACGCCTCCAGCGTCTCATCGAGCAGATGCAGCATCGGCGTCTCGATTCACCAGGTCGAAGTAGCGGTCGAACTCCTTCTCGGTGCGCAGGCGCCCGAGTTTCTGGAACTCCCGTTTCACGCTGAGCACGGCGTGCCGCATGGTGATCGGGCTGTCCTCGGCGGCGGCCAGGAACGCCGCGCCCAGGGCCGCGTTGCTGATCACGCCGCCGGTGATCTTGAATTGGCGGGCCAGGAAGTCGACGTCGAGGTCGGTGACCGGCGCGGTCGGCGGGAAGGCCCGGGTCCAGATCTGGCGGCGTTCCGCCTCTTCGGGCGGGACGAAGTCGACGGCCACCGCGATCCGCCGCAGGAACGCCGGGTCGATGTTCTTCTGCAGGTTGGTGGCTAGCACGACCAGGCCCTCGTAGGTCTCCAGCCGCTGGAGCAGGTAGGCGGTCTCGATGTTGGCGTACCGGTCGTGCGCGTCGCTCACCTCGGAGCGCTTGCCGAACAGGGCGTCCGCCTCGTCGAAGAAGAGCACCAGGTCGCCGGCGGCGGCCGCGCCGAAGATCTGCTCGAGGTTCTTCTCGGTCTCGCCGATGTACTTGCTGACCACCGCGGACAGGTCGACCTTGTACAGGTCGAGGCCGAGGTCGCCGGCCACCACCTCGGCGGCCAGGGTCTTGCCGGTGCCGGACGGGCCGGCGAACAACGCGACCACGCCGGCCGACGGCAGCGGGCTGAACTTCCACCGGCCGTAGACGGTCTCGCGGCCGCGGTGCCGGGCCGACAACTCGCGGAGCTGCTCGGCCTCGGGCGGCGGGAGGATCAGGTCGTCCCAGGAGCGGCGGGGCCGGATGCGGACGGCCACGTTGTCGAGGTGGCCACCGGCGAGCCGGCGCACCCGGGTGGCGACGCCGTCGGCGGCCGGGCCGGGGTCGACGGCGGAGATCAGCCGCAGCTGCTCGCGGCTCAGCCGGTAGGCCGGGTCGGGGTCACGACCGAGCGCCCGCCGCCAGTCGTCCGCGTCGGCCTCGCCGTCGGCGACCCGCACCTCGCGCCACGGCCGGTCGGGCACCGCTTCGAGCGGCTGCTCGCCCGGCGAGCTGAGCACGAACCCGAGGTGGGCCGCCTTGCCGATCTCGTCGCGGGCGGCCGGGCTCAGCGGCGCGGCCGGTTCCAGCACGACGGTCAGGTTGCCGATCGTCGCCTCGCGCACCACCGCCGACCAGCCCGCGGCGTTCTCGGGCGGCGTACACACCAGAAGGTTTTCGGACGGCACCGCGCGCAACCGGCTCTCGCGGTCGGCGCCATGCACGAGGAGGAGGCCGCGCCAGGTGTTGGGGCCGAAGCGCATCGAGGTGCCCGGTGGCAGGGCCGGGTCGGGCGCGTCGTCGCCGCGCAGGTGCCAGATCAGCCGGGGCGCGGCCGCCACGGCCAGCACCGCCCACGCCCCGTCGCCGGTGAGCTGGACCAGCCCGGCGCGGAGCAACCGCCCGGACGGCTTCAGCGGCGAGTCGTCCTCGAAGACCCGGTCGAGGGTGGCGAGGGTGAGCCGGGGCAGCTGCACCGAATCTTGCACGTAGGACACCAGCCGCTGCCGGGCCGTGGACTGCTCGACCGCGACGACCAGGGCCAGCGCCTCGGCCTCGGGCGCGCTGAGCCCGGCGGTGCGCGCGACCGCGGCGAACCGCGAGTCACCAGCGAGCCAGGTGGCGAACGCCTCGCGGGCCGAGGCCACCTGGGCGGCCAGGCCGGCGCGGACCGCGGTGACCCGGTCGGGGCCCGGACCGTCCAGCCCGGGCAGGGCGGCGAGCGCGCGTTCCAGCTCTTCGTTGCCGACGTAGAGGCCGGCGAAGTCGCGCGGCGGGCGGCCCTCGGCGAGCCGGCTGACCAGCGCCTCGCGTTGGAGCAGGGTGTCGGCCAGGACGGCCCAGGGATCCTCCGGTCGTGTCACCCGGTCAGATCACGCCCTCGCGGGTGGCCACCGCGACCGCCTGGGCGCGGGTCCGGCAGTTCAACTTGGTCAGCACGTCGTGCACCACGTTCTTGACCGTGCGCTCGGAGAAGCAGAGGTCTTCGGCGATGCCGCGGGTGTCGAGGCCGTCGGCGAGCAGCCGCAGCACCGAGCGCTCGCGCGGGTTGAGGCCGGTCGGGCCGAGGTGGGAGGTCTGGGTGACATGGAGCAGGAGGCGGGCGAGCATGTCGCCCGGAAGGGCGACGGTGCCCGCGACGACCGCACGCAGGCTGGTGATCAGGGTGTCGGGCGTCAGCGTGCGGTGGGGCAGCACGGCGCCCACGCCGGCGTCGACGATCTCGCGGACCGACTGCTCGCTGACGTCGCGGACGGTGGCGACCAGGCGCACGCCCTTGCCCTCGGCGAGGCGGACGGCGCGGCGCAGCGTCGGACCGGCGTACTCGAAGACCAGGAGGTCGAGGCCGGCGGTGACCGGGGCCGGGGAAAGGGTCGAGCTTTCGCCGCGTACGACGAAATCTGCCTGTTGCAGGCAGGCGGCCATTCCGCGCCGGACGATGGCATGGCTGTCATCGATCCAGACAGTGGGTGGCCGCTGCGCAAGCATGATTAACAATTCCCCCAGGTCACGCGACACATCCCCCCGCGCCGCGAGCACATCTTGCACCGGCGAAGTGGATCAGAACAATAGGGCTACCGGTTCTGTCGGACATCCGGCTGAGTCGGTGGATCCGATCGTCGTACAGCCATGCAACCCGGCCTGTCCTATACAGAGTGGAGGACGTCTCCTACGCTCGTTCACATGCCCAGGTACTCGGCCGAACAGATCTACGGTTTCGCGCGCCGCGCCGGCTTCAATCCGGACGAGGCGGCGACGATGACCGCGATCGCGTTGGCCGAGTCGGGCGGCAACAGCCGGGCCCACAATCCACACGGCGAAGACTCCAAGGGCCTGTGGCAGATCAACGCCCGCGCCCACCCCGATCTGAACGGCAAGGGCGATCTCTTCGACCCGCTGACCAACGCCAAGGCCGCGTTCCTGGTCTCGCGCAAAGGTGACGACATCTCGCCCTGGACGGTCACGCACGGCGGCAACAGCGCCCGCTACCTGCGGCACAAGGGTGAGGCCCAGGCGGCGGCGATCTCGTTCGGCGACGGCGGCGGGCGGGGGGTCTGGACCGGTACGCCCGGGTACGGCCACCCGGTGTCCGCCTCCAACACCGACAGTCCCGGCGCGCCGGTGGAGTCGCTGGTGGCGGCCGGCGGCGGGGGCGGAGCGGCCGGCGGCGGCGACAACGCGGCTCTCGATACGTTCCTGAAAGTTGCCAAAGCGCAAGTAGGCGACCGATATGTCTTCGGCGCCGAGGTGAAGCTGAACGATGACGATCCGGACGTTTTCGACTGTTCCGAATTCACCCAGTGGGCGGCGCATCAGGCCGGAACCACCATCCCGGACGGCGCCACGGCGCAATATCTCGACCTGAAGAATAAAGGTCTGCTGATTCCGGTCGACAAGGCCAAGGACACGCCCGGGGCGTTGCTGTTCTCGTTCGACCGTGAGCCGCGGGCCGGCGACGGCCGCACGCCGGGCGCCCACGTGGCGATCAGCCTGGGCGACGGCAAGGTGGTCGAGGCGGCCAACCGCCGGGCCGGGGTCCGCGAGTCGACCGCAGGCAACCGGTTCGAGTTCGCCGCCGTGCTGCCCGGCATCTCGGACGGCACCGGGACGCCGATCCCCAACGCCGGGGTGCTTCCGGCGGCTGCGTCCGTACTCCCGGAGACCCTGCCGGTTCCCGACCCGCTGCCGGCGCCGCCGCAGCTGGGTGGGACCGACACCGATCGCGATGGTCTGAGCGACGCGATGGAGCGCCGGCTGGGGCTCGACCCGCTGCGCGCCGACACCGACGGCGACAACCTGAACGACGCCCAGGAACTGATCGTCCACAAGACCGACGCGCGCAAGGCCGACACCGACGGCGACCAGCTCAACGACGCGTTCGAGCTGGCCCAGGGCCTGAACCCGCTGTCGCCGGACACCGACCAGGACGGTCACATGGACGGCAGCCTGGCGCCGCTGCAGACCGACACCGACCAGGACGGCATCGACGATCGCCTCGAGCAGGCGATGGGCCTGAACGCGCGGCTCAGCGACAGCGACTCGGACGGGTTCAGCGACGGCCTGGAGTACCGGATGGGCGCGAACCCGCTGGACGCGGCCGACAACCCGATGCTGCACCCGCAGCCCGGCGGCGCCCAGCCCGGCGGTGTGCAGCAGCCCGGCGGCGTGCAGACCGCCACGCAGCCGTTCACCGGCCGTGTCCCGGTCGCCGGTGGCCAGGGCGTCTACTTCAGCGGCGCCGCCCAGGTCCCGATCAGCGACCCGGAGGCGTTCGCCCAGCCGGCGCCCGTGCCGCTGACGCCGGCCGTGGACCCGCCCGATGACGTGATCCACCTCCCGTGACCCTCGAGCTCACCCTCCAGCCGACGCCCGTCGCCCTGGCTCCCGGCGTCGCCACGCGTGTCCCCGTCGAACTGCACAACCGGAACGCCGCCCCGATCGCCGTCCGCGTCGGCGTCGCGCGCGGGCGCGCCTCCGGCTGGGCGTACGTCGAGCAGCCCGACATCGTGGTGGCCGGCGGCCGGACCGAAACGGTCGAGGTGATCCTCGCGCCGCCCGCCGACCAGCCGCCGAGCACGTCGATGGTGCCGTTCACGGTGCAGGCCACCGAGAGTGGCACCGGCGAACCGGCGGGCTTCGCGACCGGCCTGCTCACGGTCGCGATCCCGATCCCGGTGGTCGGCACGATGACCGAGCGCCCCAAGGCCCGCACCACCTACGACCTGACGCTGGTCAACGAGGGCGCGGTCGCCGCACCGGTCCGCGTCAACGCCGAGCTCGACCCGCCGGCCGGCCACATCTCGGCGACGCCGGCGGCGGTCCGGCTCGAGCCCGGCCAGTCGGTGACGGTGACGATCACGGCCAAACCGGCACGGCCCTTCATGGGTACGCCGAGACCGTACTTCGTGGTGGCCGAGGTCCTCGACGCCGACGACCCCGACCGGCCACCCCTGCTCACCGCCACCAGCAAGGGCACCCGCAAGCCGCGGGTGGCCACCTGGGCCGCCGCCACGGTGGCCATCGTGCTGGCCCTGGGCGCCACGGCCGCGGTGGCCTTCTCGGGCATCCGCATCCCGCTGCCCGGCAGCCGCCGCGGCGACTCCCCGCCTCCGGCCGCCGCCACCCCACCGGCCGCGGTGACGATCGCCCGCCCGTACGCGCTGGTCGACGTCTTTCCGCACAAGGGCGACGACGGCGGCAAGGGCGCGGCCGAGGCGGCCCGCCAGCGGCTGGCGACGGCCGGCATGCCGGTCAAGCTGGTCGACAGCCTCCAGTCCAACGACCTCGCCGACCAGGGCACCGGCTTCTGGGTGCTGCTCCAGGACGGCTTCCCGTCCCCCGAGGCGGCCCAGCAGTTCTGCGCCCAGTGGAAGCCGATCGCCCCCAAGTGCGCCGTGACCACCTGACGTCGCATTCCCTGTCCGTCGCGGGCGTGCCGTTCGCTGGGACCATCCGCCGATGGACGCCACTGTGGAAACGCTCGGACCAGGGGCGATGCTGCGCGAGTCCGCGGTCAAGGAGGCGGTCTGGGGCTGCGCCACCTACTTCTTCGAGCTGACCCACGCGGGCGCCGGCGCGGTCGTCGAGTGGACCTACCGCGCGGTGCAGGCGGTGCTGGACACGCAGCCGGTCGAGGTGGACAGCGGGTACGACCTGACCGTGGACGTCCTGCCCACCCCGGTGCGGAGCCTGTCGTTCGCGTTCCGGGTGTGCGAGCTGTCGGAGGGCTCCAAGCTCCTGCCACGCGGCGGCCTCGTCCTCGACGTCACCTACGTCGCGGCCACCGACGACGGCGGCCCGTGGCACGACTACCGTTCCCGCATCGCCGCGTCCGACCCCGAGGACATCCTCGACCACGTGGCCGTCCTGCCGCCGGGCACACCGCTCACCGCCCTGACCGGCGTGGACCGGGCCTCGACCCGCTGGGCGTTGCGGGTCGCCCTCGATCGGGCCGGCCACCTGGAGGCCCTCGGCATGCGCCGCGGCGACGCCCCGAGCTGAGCCGCGGTCATCGCAGCCTCGCCGCCCTCGACTCGAGGTAGTACTGCTCGGGCCGGCTGAGCGTGAGCCGCGCCGCCCGCCGGTACTGCTCCTGCGCGCCGCCCCGGTCGCCGGCCTGCTCCAGCAGGTGGGCCCGGACCGCCGCGGTCCGGTGGTGCTACCGCCTCCTCGCGGCGCCGCCGGGCCGTCTCGTTACGCAGCAGCACGACCCGCCGGCGGCCGGCCACGGTGATCAGCCAGTTCCGTGGCTGCTCGGGCACACCGGTCTCCGGCCACTGCCGGGCCGCCGCGATCAGGGCCTCCTGCACCGCGTCCTCGCACGCCTCGAAGTCGCCGTAGCGGCGCACCACGGCCGCCAGGACGTTCGGCGCGTTCTCGCGCAGCAGGTCGGGCAGGACGGTCACAGGTCCCAGGTGCTCATGTCGAGGACCGGGCGAACCTCGACCCGGGTGTACGCGGCGACCGGCGCCTTGGCGGCCCAGGTCACCGCCTCGCCGAGATCGGCCACGTCGATCAGGTAGAAGCCGGCCAGATGTTCCTTGACCTCGGCGTACGGGCCTCGGAGGTGATCGTCCGCCCGTCGCGCACCGAGACCTGGGTGGCCAGGGCCGGGTCGCCCAGCCCTTCGCTGACCACCAGCACCCCGGCCTCGCGCATCTCCTCGGTCAGCCGCAGGTGACCGAGGCCGAAGTCGGTCCGCTGCTGGTCGGTGAGCGTCTCCCAGACGGCCAGGGACCGCGGGTTCGACTGGATCAGGATCAGGTACTTCATGATTTCTCTCCTTCGCTCGGCCCAGCATGTCGAAACCGGCCCGGCCCGCTTCGACGTCCCGGGAAAGAACCGGGAAGAAAACAGGAGGACCTGTCAGCCTCGACTCCCTGACCGCGGTGCCGCGCGGGACGGCCGAGGGCTTCACCCTGTGGTTCCGGGTGACGCTGGGCCTGCGCCGCGTCGGCGGGCGCTGGCTGGTCACGCACGAGCACGAGTCGGTGCCGTTCGAGATGGACGGCTCGTTCCGCGCCTCGACCGGGCTGACCCCGACCGGCTGAGCCGGATCAGGCCGGGCTGGGGCCGGGCGCGTCGCCGCCGGACGAGAACGACGAACGGATGTGGGACACGATCGCGGAACGGCCGGCGCGGGCCGAGGAGACCGGGAGCAACGGATAGACGTGGATGGCGCCCGGCTCCTCGTGGTAGCTGAGCGGCACCGAGGCCGGCATCCGGTCGCGGAGCAGGCGGCAGTCGGGCAGCGTGATGTCGCGGGTGCCGACCAGGATCTGGGTCGGCGGCAGGCCGGCCAGGTCGCCGTGGATCGGGCTCAGCCGCGGGTCGGTGAGCGGCACGTCGCCGGCCCAGGCGGCCGCCATCGGGTGCAGGCCGGCGCGGCGCAGCCAGGGGTCGTGCGGCTCGACCTGGTCGATGCCGGGGTTGCTCATGGTCAGGTCGAGCCACGGCGCCATCAGCGTCAGGCCGGCCACCCGGCCGGGCGCGGCCTGCGCGGCGATCAGGGCCAGGCCGCCGCCGGCCGAGTCGCCGGCCAGATAGCAGCGACCCACGTCGGCGATGACCTTGGTGACGAGATCGAGCGCCTCCAGCCCGTGGTGCTCCGGCGCCAGGCCGTAGATCGGCACGTGTACCGCCAGCCCGGTCTCGGCGGCGAGGTGCCCGATCAGGGACCAGTGCTGGCTGACGATCTCGGCCACGTACGCCCCGCCGTGCAGGTAGATCACGGCCGGACCGGGCGGCGCTCCGCGGGGCGCGACCCGGTAGACGTCGAAGCCGTGGTCGCGCGTCGAGGACACGTCGAACCGCCTGGTCAGTGACCGGGGCGGGGCCGAGGCGGCCTTCGGCTCGGCGAGGACCCGGCGGCCGTGCGAGGCGGTGGCGAACTTGCGCTGGCGGGTGAGGCGGATGACCGTGGCGACCACGGACATCGGGAGGGCGGGCACCCGTCGATCAAACCATCACGGTCGGAAGTTCACCTGACCGCCGCGAGGATTCCTTCGCACGTACGCATCGCGGCGCGTGCCGCCGTCCGCAACTCGCGGGCCGAGAACGGGTGTTCCCCGACCGCCTGCCACCGCGCCAGCGCGATCTTCGCGGCCGCCGCGACGCGGGACGGGGGCGCCTCCGCGGGCAGCCCGAGCCGGTCGGACGCGGCGCCGCCGGCCCCGCCGAACAGCAGGTCGAGCTCGGTCAGCTGGGCGTCCGTCCCGGCCAGCCGGCCGGACCGCAACAGGTGCAGCAGACGCAGCTCGACGAACTCGTGCGCGCTGGCCCGGATCCGTTCCGCCTCGGCCGCCAGCCACGACTCGGCGGGCACACACTCATCGATCACGGCCAGCGCGGACCGGGCCTTGAGGACTTCGCTGCGTCCCACGAACTGGGCGGTGAACACCTCGCGGAGCTTGTCGATGCCGCTGTGCTCGGTCAGCGCGCGGGCCAGGTCGGCCGCGTCACGGACCACGTTCTCCCGGATCAGCCGGACCGAGAGGCGTACGCCGAAGAGCCCGAGCCGGCCCAGCACCCGCTGATGACCCGGCGCCGACGACGCGAAGCGGTCGGCGGTCAGCAGCAGCTCCACCACATCGGACATCGGCTCGGCCGCGACCGCGGCCAGCACCCGGAACTCGTCCTCGCGCAGCGTCGCCCCGGCCGCCCCGAGCAGCCCGGCCACCGGCACGACGACCGGGCACAGCCGGCGCAGCCGCTCGTCGGTGGCGTAGCGGGCGGCGACCCGGCCGGCCGCCTCCATCGCGTCCAGCCGGCAGCCGCCGATCTCGTCGGCCCGGGACAGCACCCCGACCGCGTTGACCGGCGTGCCGGTGGCCAGCCCGTCGCCGTGGAACGACTCGAGGAACCGCACGTCGCTGCCGTGCATGTGACGCAGCAGGTAGATCACCGCGTCGGTCTGCGCGGCCCGCTCCCCCTCGGCCTCCAGGAACGCCATCGTGCGCAGCGAGACGTCGGTGGAGAGCGAGGCGATGCCCGGGGTGTCGATCAGCGTGTGCCGGCGCAGGCGGGCGCTGGGCACGCGGACCTCGAGGTGGGTGACCTCGTCGGCCGGCCGGCCCAGGTTGATCTGCACCGCGCCCTGCACCCGGTTGAACGGCCGCGGCTCGGCGTGCCCGTCCTTGAGAAAGGCGGTGACCTGGTACGTCGGGCCGTCGGCGTACCAGGTGACGATGCGTGTGCACTCGCCCGCGTCGGTGGCCGCCAGCTCCTCGCCGACCAGGGCGTTGAGCAGGGTCGACTTGCCCGCCTTGACCTTGCCGGCGATGGCCACCCGCAGCGGTTCGTCGATCCGGCGCCGCGCGTCGAACAGCCGCCGCTTCAGCGTCGGGTCGGTCGCCTCGGCGAAGGCCCGGTCGAGCAGGCCGCGCACCTCGTCGAGCAGGCTCATGCCAGGTGGTCCCGATGTGAGGGCCGCGGCGCCAGGTCGTCCAGCCGCCGGCGTTGGTCGGCCAGCGTGGCGGCCCGGGCCTGCCGCTGGTCCTCGGGAAGAGCAGCGGTTTCGCGTACGGCCGCAGCCGTCGCCGCCGCCGACCGCTCGATCGCCATCGCCCGCGCCGCGAACTCGTCCCGCAGGAACCGCTGGGTCCGCCGCACCGCCTCGCGCGAGTCGCGCCCGACGTGGAACGTGACGTCGTCGACGTACCGCCGCAGCTCCTGTTTGGCCTGCGCCCGCCGATGTTGCACCTGCCGCTCCTTCTCCTGCCGGACCAGCCGCCGGCCCAGGGTCACGCCGGCCAGCAGCCCGAGCGGGGCGGCCACGGCCACGTTGAACAGCGCGCCGACCGCCCCGAGCATGTAGAAGCCACCGTAGGTCACGCGGGCCGCCGTGAACGCGCCGAGGAACTGCTGCATCCCGGACTTGTGGAAGCTGACGTCGAGGTCGCCGACCTTGCGCAGGGCCTGGTCGGGCGCGGGCAGGTCGACGTCGAGGCTGTCGTATTCGATGCCGAACCGCTCGGCGACATCCCGCGCCAGCTGTTCGGTGCGGCCGACCAGCAGCATCAGGTTGTCGACGGCGGCCGCGGTGGCCTCCCGCGCGGCCCACGCCTGGAAGTCGCGCCAGGTGTCCCGTGGGTCGGACTCGTCCAGCAGCTCCTCGCCCTTGCGGACCATCAGCCGCAGACGTTCCCGCAGGTCGTGGTCGACGTCGGCGGTGAGGTCCTGGATGCCGTCGCCGAGCACGGTCTGCCACGAGCCGCCGGTCAGCACGGCCTGCGCGCGGCGCCGCTTCTCGACGTACCGCTCGGCGATGGCCGGCGCCGCACCGGGTTCGGCCGCGACCGCCTCCTCGACCGCGACCCGCTCCCGGAGCTGGGCCACCACGAACCCGAGCTCGGCGCGCCCGGCGGCCAGCGAGTCGGCCTCGGCCGCGCCCAGCACGTCCCGGCGCAGCAGGTCGACCAGCAGCGGGAAGCCGGACTCGCGGTTGAGCTCGATGCTGTCCTTGGCCTGCGCGCGCATCCGCAGGAAGGAGGAGACCGCGACGATCGGCACGTCGAGTCCGGCGCGGGCCAGGTGACCCTGGTTGATCTCGACGATCCGCCGCCACTCGGCGTAGAGGTCGGTCTTGGTGACCACGCAGAACGCGCGCGGGCAGCGTTCCAGCACCCGGCGCAGGAAGTCGACCTCGGGCGCGGTCAGCTCCTGCGCGGCGTCGGTGACGAACAGCGCGGCGCCGGCCAGCGGCAGCGCGGCGAGGGTGATGTTGCCCTGGGCCGAGTCGAGGCCGCCCACGCCCGGCGTGTCGATGATGGAGAGGCCGGCGCCGAGCAGCCGGCGGTCGAGGCGGACCTCGACGCTGCGCGGCGCGGGGCCGTCGACCGGCGTGCCCTCGGTGATGTGCCGGCGGAGGGTCTCGAAGGGTACGGACACCGACTCCAGCCGCCCGTCGGTCGCCGCCAGTTGGAGCGACACCGCCGGGGTCCGGCCGTAGCGCAGAACGGTCGGCACCGCGGTCACGATGTCCGAGTCGACCGGGCAGATGTCGGTGCGGAGCAACGCGTTGACCAGCGTGCTCTTGCCCTGTTTGAACTCGCCGACGACGGCCACCGCCACGTCGTCGGCGCGCAGCCGCTGGGCCGCGCGTTCGAGTCGTTCGACGAGGTCGGGCCGGGCCACGTCGGCGGCGAGTTTGCGCGCGTCGTCCATCTCGACGAGCAGGTCGGCGACCGCGCCGCCGCCCCCCGCCTCGATGGGCGTCACCGTGGCCACCGCTCTCCCAGCATCGGGCCTTCCCAGATCACTTTGCCGAAACCCTACCCGAGCGATTACCACCCACCGTGCCTACGCTGGCCCGGTGACTCACGACGTGTTCAACCAGCCACCGGCCCTGGTCGACTACGACGTGGCGGAGGACGTCGCGCTGCTTGATTCGGTACGGCGGGAGGGCGCGGACTGGTCGCTGGACGACCTGCACGCCCTGGGCCGCCGGGCCGGCGAGGCCGAGCCGCAGCGCTGGGCCGAGGAGGCGAACGCGTACCCGCCGAAGCTGCGCACCCACGACCGCTACGGCAACCGGGTCGACGAGGTCGACTTCCACCCGGCCTGGCACGAGCTGATGCGGACCGCGGTCGAGGCCGGGCTGGCCGGGGCCGCGTGGGGTTCGGGGAACAAGGGCGCCCACGCCGCCCGCGCCGCCGCCCTCTACACGTGGTCGCAGGTCGAGGCCGGACACACCTGCCCGATCTCGATGACGTACGCGGTGATCCCGGCCCTGCAGCACGAGCCGAGCCTGGCCGCCGCCTACGGCCGGCTGCTCACCACCCGCGAGTACGACCCGGGCCTGCGCGCCCCGCAGACCAAGCGCGGCCTGCTGGCCGGCATGGGCATGACCGAGAAGCAGGGCGGCTCGGACGTCCGCGCGAACACCACCCGCGCCGCGGTGACCGCCGACGGCTCCTGGCGGTTGCGGGGCCACAAGTGGTTCACCAGCGCGCCGATGTCCGACGTGTTCCTGGTGCTGGCCCAGGCGCCGGCCGGCCTCTCCTGCTTCCTGGTGCCCCGGGTGCTGCCGGACGGCGCCCGCAACGACTTCCGCATCCAGCGCCTCAAGGACAAGCTGGGCAACCGCAGCAACGCCAGCAGCGAGCCGGAGTTCGAGAACACGGTCGGCTGGCTGGTCGGGCCCGAGGGCCGGGGCGTCCGCACGATCATCGAGATGGTCGCCACCACCCGGCTCGACTGTGTGATCGGCTCGGCGGCCGGCATGCGGGCCGCGCTGACCCAGGCGATCCACCACGCGCGGCACCGGTCGGCGTTCGGCCGCCCGCTGATCGAGCAGCCGCTGATGACCGCGGTGCTGGCCGACCTGGCGCTGGAGACCGAGGCGGCCACGACCCTGATGATGCGGCTGGCCGGGGCGGTGGACCGGGGCGAGGACGCGTTCCGGCGGCTCGCGGTGGCGGTGGGCAAGTTCTGGGTGTGCAAGCGGCAACCCGCGGTGGTCGGTGAGGCGCTGGAGTGTCTCGGCGGCAACGGGTACGTGGAGGAGTCCGGCCTTCCGCGCCTCTACCGGGACGCGCCGCTCAACTCGATCTGGGAGGGCTCGGGCAACGTGCAGGCCCTCGACGTGCTCCGGACGCTGCGCAAGGAGCCGGAGGCGGTGGAGGCGTTCCTGGCCGAGGTGACCACGGCGGCCGGCGCCGACCGGCGGCTGGACGACGCCGTGGCCGGGCTGAAGGACCTGCTGGCCAACCCACCGGAGAGCCAGGCCCGGCAGGTCGCCGAACGGCTGGCCCTGGTGCTCCAGGGCTCGCTGCTGGTCCGGCACGCGCCGGAGCGGGTGGCCGACGCCTTCTGCGCCACCCGGCTCGGCGGGGACCGGGGCGGCACGTTCGGCACGCTGCCCCCGGGAGTCAACACCACCGCGATCGTCACGCGGAGTGGTTCAGCGCTCAACTAGGTCCCGTCCCGGCCGATATGTCCGACGGCGACCAGTTGCTCATCGCGGTCGCCCGCCGCCATCTCCGAGGCGATAGGTTGCCCCGGTGGCGCTGGGTCCGGACTTCCGACGGTTGTGGGCGGCGTACTCGATCAGTGAACTGGGCAGCGGCGTCGCGATCGGCGCGCTGCCGCTGGTCGCCACGATCGCCCTCGCCGCGCCGGTGTTCCAGGTGTCCCTGCTGTCGGCGCTGTCCGGCGTCGCCGGCGCGGTGCTGGCCCTGCCGCTCGGGCCGTGGATCGAGTTCCGGCGCAAACGGCCGATCATGATCGGCGTCGATCTGACCCGGTTCGTGGTGCTGCTCAGCGTGCCCGTCGCGGCGGCGTTCGGCCTACTCACGTACGCCCAGCTGTGTGTCGTGGCGATGGTGCAGGCGGCCGGGGTGATCGTGTTCGCGAGCGCGAGCGGCGCCCACCTCAAGGCGCTGGTCCCGCCCGGCCTGCGCGGCGAGGCGAACGCGCGGCTGGAGATGACCCTCTGGACCGTCTACAGCGCCGGTCCCCCGCTCGGCGGCGTGCTGGTGTCGGCCCTCGGCGCCACCGCGTCGATGGCCGCCGACGCGGTGTCGTTCCTGCTGTCGGCGCTGGGCATCCGCCGCCTGCGCGCCCCCGAGCCGCCGCCCCCGCCGCGGCACCCCACCCCGAGGCTGCACGAGCTGACCGCCGGCTGGCGCTACATCCTGGGCCACCGGGCGCTGCGAGCACTGTGGCTCAACTCGATGGTCTTCGGTGGCAGCGTGATGGCGACCGCGCCGCTGCTGGCCGTGCTGATGCTGCGCGAGCTGCACATGACGCCGTGGGAGTACGGCATCGCCCTGGGCGTGCCCTGCCTGGGCGGGATCCTCGGCGCGTTCGTGGCCCGGCGGATCACCGAGGAGCGCCCGAAGCTGCTCGGCTTCGGCGTCGGCCGCACCCTGTTCATGATCCTGCTGGCCGTGGCCCCGGCCGGCCCCACCGGGCTGCTCGTGATCACCGTGTCGCAGTTCCTGCTGATCTTCTGCGCCGGCGCGTTCAACCCGACGTTCGCGACGTTCCGGATGCGGGCCACCGAGGACGGCTACATGTCCCGGGTGCTGTCGGCCTGGTCGATCAGCCAGCGGGTGGCCCAGCCGATCGGGATCATGCTCGGCGGCGTGCTGGCCACCCTGTTCTCCACCCGGATCGCGCTCGCCCTGATGGCCGGCGTGCTCCTGACCAGCATCTTCCTGTTGCCGTGGCGGTCGTTCACACGCTCGGCGCCGATGGCCCCCGCAGCTCCGTGATCGAGGCGGCCAGCTCCTCCTGGGTGATCGGGCCGACCTCGCCACCGGTCCGCGCGTCCTGCATCGCCTTGGACAGCTGCACCCGGCGCAGCACCTCCTTGATGTCGGCCCCGGTCATGCCCAGGCTGGCCCGGCCCAGCTCGGCCAGGTCGAGTTCGTCGGCGAACATGGTGAACCCGGGCGCCTCATGCGCCGAGATCAGGCCGCGGATCATCTTGCGGAAGATCTCGGCCCGGCCCGCCTCGTCCGGCTTCGGCACGGACAGCTTCACGTCGAACCGGCCCGACCGGATCAGCGACTCGTCGACCCGCTGCGGGAAGTTCGTGGTCGCGACCACGATCACGTTCGGGTTGGCCTCGATCAGATCGTTCATCTCCTGCTTGAAGATGCCGGCCACCGCGTTGATGGCCTGACCGGCCGCGTCGCCACCCGACCCGACGTAGCTGATGATCGAGTCGAACTCGTCGAACAGGATCAGCGTCGGCACGCGGTAGCGCCGCGCGTCCCGGAAGATCTGCTTGATGTTGCGCTCCGAGCCGCCCAGCCACTTGTCCAGGATCTCCGGGGTGCGGACCTCGCGGAAGTCGGCGCCGATCTCGTTGGCCAGCGCCCGCGACAACATGGTCTTGCCGGTGCCGGGCGGCCCGTACATCAGCAGCCCCTGCGGTCGGCGCGCCCCCCACCGGGCCATCGCCTCCGGATGCCGGAAGGACACCGCGATCTGCCGCAGCTCGGCGACGATGTGCGCCAGCCCGCCGACCTGGTCGAGCGTGACCTCCTGGGTGGTGGTGGGCTGGGCCGGCAGGTTCTCCCGGCTGAGCACGTACCGCCGCCCGCGCAGGCTGTCCGGTCCGGCGATCTCGATCACCGCCTGCAGCGTCAGCCCCGCGAAGGCCTGCAGGTGGGCCGGCGACACATCGTCACGCGGCACCTCGGCCCGCAGCCGCACCAGCGTCCCGGTCTCGTCGTAGGTCACGGCCGCCTGCAACCCCACCGCGGCGTCGGCCAGCGTTCCCGGCTCACGCTGGGTGGCCGGTTGCGGCATGCGATCAAGACCGAGCTTCTTGTACGCGGCCACCGCCGCGCTGCCCACCCCGTCCACGAGCCGGGCGGTCAGCACGTCCCCTTCGGCGATCCGCTTGGACAGCAGCACCCCGATCGGGTCGGCCCCCAGCACCAGCTTCCGCACCTTCTCGGTGGTGAACCGATCGGCCGCGGTGGAGATCTCGGCGCCGAAGACCTGCACCTCGCCTTCGCTGAAGACGGCCAGCTCAACCCTCTTGACCGGCTCGGGCCAGCTGGCGTTCCGCAGCAGCTCGACCCGGTTGACCCGGGCCGCCGCCAGCGCGGTGACGGCATCGACCATCTCCACCGTCGCGCCCGCGTACTCGAAGGCATCCCGCCGTCCGCGCGCCCCGTCACTCATAGTGGTCCTCCGCCTGCTCCGGGTCGTCCTACCAGCCAAGAGTGACACGCCCTCGCCCCGGTCGCTCGTCCCGGCGGTCTCAGCCATGCAACGAGAAGGGGCCCGGCCCGCGTCTTTACCAGCGTGGCCGGCCCCGTCATCCCCCGTTGACGGCGCCGGCCGCTCCCCGTCAGAGGGAGCGGTAGAAGTCGAGGTGGCGGCGGGCGGCGTCGGTCCAGGTGTGCGCGAAGGCGAGGGCGCGTCCGGCGGCGGCGCGGGCCGGGTCGGGCTTCACGATCGCGGTACGCAGCGAGTCGGCCAGCGAATCCGGCCCGGTGCCGTAGAGCACCGCCGGCCCGAACACCTCCCGCAGCACGGGCAGGTCGCGCGCCACCACCGGCACCCCGCCGGCGAGCGCCTCCATCGCGGCCAGCCCGAAGCCCTCCTTGGTGGACGGGAACGCGAACGCGGCCGCGCCCGCCACCAGCCCGGGAAGCTCGTCGTGGGCGACCGGCCCGAGCACCTCCGGCGTAACGTCCAGGTCGGCCGCGAGCTGATCGAACGCCACGCGGTAGTCGCGATAGTCGAACAAGGTCTCCCCACCCGCGAAGACCAGGCGCAGGTCCGAGATATCCGACAGCCGGGCAAACGCGCGCACCAGATCCCATGAGCCTTTGCGGGGCTCAATACCTCCGACCGCGAGAACGTAGAACCCCGGCAAGGGAGTCGCCGCGGCGAAGCGCGCGGCGTCCACCCCGTTCGGGATGACGGTCGGCGAGATGCCCCAGCCCGACCGGACCTCGGCCGCCACGGCCGACGAGACGCAGAGATGCGCGTACGGCGAGACGATCGCCCGCTCGTGGCACGCGGCCAGTTCGGGGGTCGTGAAGGTGTCCAGGTGGTGGATGGTCCGGACGCACCGGCCGGCCGCGTTGGCGCTGATGCAGTCCTGCGCGTGCACGATGTCGTACGCGGAAGGATCGAATGCTTCCCGCAGCACCTCGATCGACCGCAGGATCCGCTCTCCCACGTTTTCCCCGGGCACGTCCTCGAACGGCACCGCGCACAGGCGTACCCGGGGATCGACCGGGCGGAAGAACCCACCACCGCGGGCCAGCGTCCAGACCGTGACGTCCTGGCCGAGCGCGGCCAGCGCCTCGGCCAGCGCCAGCGTGTGCACCACCCCGCCCCGCGGCCGGGTCGAATAGGTGAGCAGCGCGATCCTCACCGGTAGGCGTCCCGCCGCAGCTCCGTGAGGTGGGACAGCACCCGCCGGGCGGACGCGATCTCCTCGGCGACGTCCAGCGAGGCCACCGCGAGGCCGGCCTTGGCCCAGGTGCGGGCGAGGATGTTGCCGCCCGGCCCGACCACCTTGGCCTGTCCGAGGAAGCGCATGCCGCCGACCGCGCCGGTCTGGTTGGAGGAGGCCACCACGATCTGGTTCTCCGCGGCGCGAGCGCAGTCGTAGAGGTCGAACAGCCGGGACTGGCGGTCCTGGGAGAGCTTGGGCGCCGCGTTGGTGATGCTGGCCGGCCAGGCGGACAGGCAGGCAACGATCTGCGCGCCGTCCAGGGCCAGGGTGCGGGCCGACTCGGGGAACGTCTTGTCGTAGTCGATGAGCATGCCGATCCGGCCGGCCGGGGTGTCGAAGGCCGCGAAGGTGTCGCCCGGCGCGTACGCGGTGACCTCGGCCGCCGGGAGGTGCACCTTGCGGTGCCGGCCGAGCACCCCGTCGCCGGTCAGGCAGACGGCCGCGTTGTAGCGCCGGTCGTCGTCGGCCTCGCAGTAGCCGACGCACACCACCATGTCGCGGGCCAGCGCGGCGACCTGGGTCAGGATCGGGTCGTCGGGCTTCAGCGCCGGCGGCAACGCCGACGGGTCCGGGTGCCGCAGGTCGGCCAGGTAGCCGCCGATCGCCGCGTCCGGCAGCACCAGCAGCGCGGCGCCGGCCTCCCGGGCGTCGCCGATCAGCTTGCCGATGCGGCCCAGGCAGTGGTCGAGGTCGCGGCCGAAGTGCGCGGCCGCCGCGGCGATCCGGACCATCGGTCAGTACGCCTCCGGCCGGCGGTCGCGCAGGTGACCCATCGAGCGCCGGGCCGCGGTCAGCGCCGCCGTCACGTCCACCTCGGCGACCGCCATGCCCGCCGCGACCCCGGTGGTGGCCAGCACGTCGCCGCCCGGATCGACGATCTTCGCCGAGCACACGAAGCGCAGCGAGCCGAACGTGCCCGCCTGATTGGCCGACACCCAGACGACCTGGTTCTCCAGCGCACGGGCCCGGTCGAAGAGATCGAAGCGCCGCGTCCAGCGATCCTCGGCGAGATCTTCCGCCGCTTCGGTACGGCTGCCCGGCCACGCCGACACGCACACGATGATCTCGGCCCCGTCCAGCGCCAGCGCCCGCGCCGACTCCGGGAACGCCTTGTCGTAGCAGATCAGCAGCCCGACCCGCCCGACCGGCGTGTCGAACGCGGCGAACGAGTCACCCGAGTCGTAGCTGGCGTCCTCTCGCAGCGGCTGATGCACCTTCCGATGATTGCCGAGCACCGCACCGCCGCCGACACAAACCACACTGTTGTAGCGCCGGTCGCCGTCGGCCTCGCAATACCCCGCGCACACCACCATGTCCTCCGCGACAGCGGCCAGCCGGGCGATCTCGGGCCCGTCCACGCGCAACGCCGGCGGCTGTTCCGCATCCCCGTCGAGGTCGGCCAGATACCCGCCGAGACAGGCTTCAGGCAGCGCAAGCAGCTGTACGCCCTCAGCCCGCGCCGCCTCCACAATCTTCTCGATCCGGGCGAAGTCCCCGTCCAGGTCCCGATCGAACTCGTCGGCAACCGCGGCCATCCTGATGACGGTCATGCCGGCCCCATTCCGGTCACGCCGCCCTCCAGGGCGACGGTCAGTTCCCCGTCCGGCCAGCGCAGCCGAACCCCTTGCCGTGACGTGAGCTCGCCGCAGCCAGCAGTGGTCGCCAGCCCCCTTTGCTCTGAGCGCGTATAGGCACCACCACCTTGCTCTGAGCGCGTATAGGCACCACCATCCTGCTCTGAGCGCGTATAGGCACCACCACCCTGCTCTGAGCGCGTATAGGCACCACCACCCTGCTCTGAGCGCGTATAGGCACCACCACCCTGCTCTGAGCGCGTACAGGCACCACCACCCTGCTCTGAGCGCGTACAGGCACCACCACTTGCCGTGATCATGGCGAAGCCGGGGAAGCAGGTGAGCCAGTCGCCCACGGTCGCGCCGTCCGGGCGTGGCACCGAGGCGACATCCAGGACCGCACCGCATCCGCTCGCCTCGGCCAGCATTCCGAGCGTGCCGACGATGCCGGCCATCGAGACGTCCTTGGCCGCGGCGGGCCGTCGCTCGGCGACGATGCCGTGCAGCGCCCGCAGCTCGGCGCTGGTCCGGTGGCTGGTCGAGTCCCACTGCCGGCCGTGATAGCCGGGGCGCCAGCGCCCACTCAGGTCGGCGGTGAGCTGGACGCGCATCCCCGGCCGCCCGCCGCCGCCCGGGACGGGATGCGCGGCGCGCCCAAGAGCGGTCGCCGAGAGGGCGGCCGGAACCCCGAGCTGGGTGTGCCCGCCCAGCACCGGAATGTCCCAGGCCTCGGCGGCGCGGCGCAGTCCCCCGAGGATCCGGGCGGCATGTGCGGCGTCGCGAGCGCCGACGGCGTTCAGCAGCCCCACCGGGGACGCGCCCATGGCCGCCAGATCGTTCACATTCACCAGTACCGAGCACCATCCGGCCCACTCCGGATCACGCTCCACCATGGACGGGACGATCGCGTCGCAGGCGGCGATCAGATCCGATCCCGGCACCGGGGCGCCGTCGTCCCCGGCGTACCCGAGCGGTGTCATGCCTTGTAGAAGCGGTCCCAGCGCCTGCTTGGTGGCCGTGGTGAGCGCCGCGATCCGCCCGATGGGCCAGCGCATCAGCACGTGCGGCCGCCCGGCGACCGTGATCTCCCGGACCCCCTGCCACCCCAGCCGAGAGAACGAACGTTCTTTCTCTCTCTGCACCGTCGCGTCGAAGCGCAACGCGCCGGCGCTCTCCGCGTACGCGCAGGCCGCCCGCACCAGAGCCGAGCCAACACCGCCCGAGCCGCCGCCCGCCGCGCCCACGCCACCCGCCGCGCCCACGCCACCCGCCGCGCCCACGCCACCCGCCGCGCCCACGCCGCCCACGGCGCCCACGCCGCCCACGGCGCCACCGCTCAAAAAGCCGAGGCCACCCGCGCCGCCACTCAAAGAACCGAGGCCACCCGCGCCGCCGGTTGAAGAGCCGCCTCGCGCGCCGGGCTCGACGACCAGCCGGCCGCCCTGCCACCAGCCGATGTCCAGCCCGTCCACAGCGGGCCCAACGCGCACCCCGCCCAGAAACTCCCCGCGAGCCGACCGCGCGACCAGCACCACCGTGCGCGGGTCGTCGTCCCGGTCGTCCAGGTCGTGGCCGTCGAACAGCCCCTGCTCGTCGACGAAGACCCGCCGCCGCAGCGCGTGATACTCCGCCCGATCCGTCGTCGGCAGGATCGTGAACGCGGGCCCGAGCAGGGCGGGCACAAGATCGGTCATCCGCCGGCCGCCTGCAGCACCCCGCACGCCCCGCAGGCCGCGCACCCCGCCTTCTGGTCGGCGCCCAGCATCCCGGCGTCGCGAAGCAGCCGCGCCACTTTGTCGGAAATGTCACGGACGACCGACGGCGCGGGCGCCGGCGCCTTGATCATCGCGCCGGCCACCGGCCGATACGGCACCACGAACGGGTAGACCCCGTGAGCGATCAGGCGGGCCGCCCAAGTTACCAACTGGTCGGTATCTTCGCCCAGCCCGACAAGCAGGTACGTCGACACCTGGTTACGCCCGAACACCGACACCGCGTAATCCCAGGCCGCCCAGTACTCCGCCACCGGAACCGACCCCTTGCCCGGCATCCACTTCCGCCGGACCGCGTCGTCGAGCGACTCGACATGGATCCCGATCGACACCGCCCCGGCCGCCGACAGGTCCGAGATGACCGACAGATCCGCGGGCGGCTCGATCTGCACCTGGATCGGCAGCCCCGGCACGGCGTCGAGCACCGCCCGCACACACCGCACCAGGTTGCGGGCGCCACGATCCGGCCCGGCCGTCGTGCCGGTGGTCATCACCATCTGCGTGATGCCGTCGAGGTCCACGGCGGCCCGGGCCACCTCGGCCAGCTGCGCCGGCGTCTTGGCGGCGATCGTGCTGCCCGACCGCAGCGACTCCTCGATCGTGCAGAACCGGCAGCGCTGCTCCTCGGCGTACCGGATGCAGGTCTGCACCACCGTGGTGGCCAGGACATCCTTGCCGTGCAACCGGGCGATCTGCTCGTAGCGCACCCCGTCGGCCGTGGTCAGGTCGTAGAACCGGGGCCGCCGGACGACGTCCAGGGTGAGCCCGGTGTCGATCTCGCCCAGCCAGATCTTGCCCCGGTCGATCGAGTAGGGGCTGGCCGGGTTGATCGGCAGGGCGGCGTTGCGCCCGTCGATGACCAGATGCCCGTCGTCGGACGGTCCCGCCCCGGCCGGGCGGCGCACGGGTGTCGGCACCCGTACACCGCGCACCGCCAGGTCGGCCCGCACATTCAAAGGGGTGTCGAGGGTCATCAGAACATGTAGGTCGAGTTGATGATCGCGCCCTTGCGCGCGTAGTGGATGAGCGCGTCCTGCACGTCCAGCGGGTGGGTGGGGATGACGCCCTCGATCAGGTCCTCCTCGCGGGCGCCGTGCAGGGACAGCCCGAACCGGCAGCAGTAGACCTTTCCGCCCTCGGCGATGAACGTCTTCAGCGAGTTGTTGATGTTGTGCTCGCCCGGGAACGCGGACGTGCCCGTGGTCGGGAACCCGCGCGTGGCCAGGGCGTTGAGCGAGCCCGGTCCGTAGAAGTAGATGGCCGACTCGAAGCCCTTGCGCAGCGCCCGGGTGGCCTGGAGCACGGCGACGAAGCTCACCGAGGACTCGTGCGCGATGCCGTGCACCAGCGTGAAGTAGCTCTGGCCCTCTTCGGCCTTGTAGTCGGGGAACACCTTGGTGCCGCCGTAGATGCTCGATCCTTCGGACAGCGCCGGGTGCGGGATCTCGTTGAGGGACTTCTGCTCGAGGTCGGTCAGGTCGGTCATTTTTCTCCTCCGTAGAGCCGTTCGAAGTTGGCCGTGAAGACTGCGTTCTCGAGTTCCGAGCCGGCCACCGCGTCTCTGAGCAGGGCGGATTCGCCCGCATGGGAGCCCCACGGCTCGTCGCTGGCGAAGAGCACCCGGTCGTGGCCGAGGCCCCGCCGGTCGATCTCGGCGGCCAGCCAGCGCGGGGCGAAGCCGATGGCCCAGGACAGGTCGGTGTAGACCTGTTTGCCGGCCGCGATCCAGTCGAAGAAGCGCCCGCCGATCAGCTTGATGTGGCCGCTCATGCCCCCGCCGAAGTGCACGAGGTGGATCCGCGTGTGGTCGCCGTACCGCTCGACCAGCTCACCGACCCGGTCGATGTCGGAGCCCGCGCCGGGCGAGGTGTGGATGTGAATCGTCAGGTCGTGCCGTCGAGCAGCCGCGAAGATCCCGTCCAGTGCGGGGTCGTCCACGCTGCCACCGAGCAGGAAGCTGAGTTTGAGCGCCCGCACACCCTTCTCTCCGGCGAGTTTCAAAGCCGCGGCGGTCCTCTCGAGATCCAAGGCTGACACCCATAGTCCACATCGGATCCGATCGTCCCGCTGCGCCGCCTCGACCACGAGCTCGTTGAACCCGAACGCCACCGCCGGGTCGGGCACGCCGTAGTTGGGCAACACCAGCGCCCGTTCCGTACCCTCGCGGTCAAGGTCTTTCAGCAGCTCGTCGATGGTCGCGCGGGCGGTCACGTCCGGGTTCACCGGCGGGCCGCCATAGAAGGTGTACGCCGGGAGCATGCCGAGGTGCCGATGGCCGTCGTTCATGCCGCTTTCCACCAGTCGAGGCTGGGGTAGGTCTCGGTCGGCGTCCCGGCCAGCCACGAGACGTCCTCGACGACCCGGCGCCGGCGGGTCTCGACGATCCGGCCGGTCAGGTGCTCGGCGTCCCGGGCCACGCCCGCGAACCGTCCCGACCCCCACGTCCACTGCCACGGCAGCCCGAGGAAGTACAGCCCCGGTTCGCTGGTCACGCCGCGGTCGTGGGTCGGGTAGCCGCGCCCGTCGAAGACCGGCACCTCGATCCAGCGGTGATCCCGGTGGAACCCGGTCGCCCACACCACCGCCGCGACGTCCCCGAGCTCGAGCGCCCGCGGCGACCGGCCCGGCTGCCACACCGGCACGTAGCGGTCCTCGTGCGGCGCCTCGATGTGCGAGGCGGCGATCCAGGCGTCGATGGCGTCCTTGATGCCGTCGGCCACCGCATCGGCGTGATCCAGATGCCGGGCGAGGTCGTCGCCGAAGGTGGCCGTGCCGTCGTCCACGCCGAGCAGCCGCCCGTACAGCCGCATCCCGTCCCGCGCGAACGCCCGCAGATCGATGTCCCGCCCGCCGTCGCGCCCGGTCATGTAGTGGTTGGCCCGCAGCCGCACCTCGTCCGCGTCGCCGAACTGGTCGATCCCCCGCGTGTAGTGCCCCATCTCGGCCAGCCAGGCCAGCGTGTCCCGCCCGCGGTAGCGCCGGGCCGCCCGTGGCGCGCTCCCCACCGCGAGGTGCACGCGCCGCCCGGCCAGATGCAGGTCCTCGGCGATCTGGCAGCCCGACTGTCCCGTCCCGACGACCAGCACCTCACCCTCGGGCAGCTGCTCCGGATTGCGGTACTGCGACGAGTGCACCTGCGCGATGCGACTCGGCAGCCGCTCGGCGAGGCGGGGCACGGCCGCCCGGTGGTAGGGCCCGGTCGCGACGACCACCTGATCGGCCGTGCACGACCCGTCCGAGGTGACCAGATCAAAAACGCCTTCCCGGGTACGCCGTAAGCGCCGCACCTCCACGCCTTCGACGACCGGCGGATCGAACGCGGCGGCGTACTTCTCGAGGAGGTCGACGACCTCGGCGCCGAGCATGAACCCGTCCGGATCGTCGCCCTGATAGGGGAACCCGGGCAGATCACACTGCCAGTTGGGGGTGACCAGACAGAACGAGTCCCACCGCCGGTCCCGCCACTCGTGCCCGACCCGGTCCCGCTCGAACACCACGTGGTCCAGGCCGGCCCGGCGCAGGTGCCAGCTCATCGAGAGCCCGGCCTGTCCCCCACCGATCACCGCGACGCCGTAGTGCATGCGATCACCTCGTCAGCCCCATTCGGCGGCTTGCCAACGAGATTCAGTAGAGGAAGGCGGGGTTTCCCCGCGGTTTCATCCGGAACAACCGGCCGTTAGATAAACCTCTCCGCGACCACGATCCGCTCGCCCGGGAAGACGGCCAGGTCACGGCCGATCGGGGCGAGCAGGCGGCTCCGGTGCTCGTCGGCCCCGAAGTCGTCCCGCACGGTCAGGCCGTGGGCGGCGAGCCGGGCGGCGATCTCGTCCGGGCGGAAGGCGCTGCGCCAGCGGAGGCGGCGGGACCACCAGCCGTCGGCGTTCGCGTCGGCCGCGTCGCGGGGCAGGTAGGTGAGGATCAGGCGGCTGCCCGGCGGCAGGCTCCCGGCGTACGCGAGGAACCGCTCCACCGCCTCGCCCGGCAGGTACATCGTCACGGCCTCACAGAGCAGCAGCGTGGGCGCGTCGCCGAGGCCGGCGCCGGCCAGCACCTCGGCCGCCGCCGGGGAGACCAGGTCGACCGGGGTGTACGTGACGTGGCCGGCGGGCGCGGGCAGCGCCGCCCGCTTGGCCGACTGGACGGTCGGCAGGTCGAACTCCCAGACCCGGGCGGCGGCCAGCTCGGGCATCCGGTACGGCCGGGTGTCGAAGCCCGCCCCGACGATCACCACCTGGTCGATGCCCCCGGCGAGGGCGGCCCGGCAAAGGTCGTCGATGGCTCGCGTACGGCAGACCACCGCGCCGTACAGCCCCGGCCCGATCCGCTCCATCACCCCCAGGAAGAGCCGCCGCAGCGGCGCGTGCGCGGCCATCACCGCCGGCCAGCCGGACAGCATCCGGCCGGACAGCGGGTCGTCGAACAGCGGCGTCCGGGCGTGCTGCTCGATCGCCCGCATCACCGCGACACCGTCGGCGGTCTTCTCGACGCGCATCCGTCAGGCCGCGATCGCCTCGATCACCACATACGGCGGCTGGACCGGTGTGGCCCGGATCCGCCGCAGGCCGGCCGCCGTCAGCAGCTCGTCGAACTCGGCCACCGTCCGTTCCCGGCTGCCCGCCGACGCGAGCATGGCCAGGTCCATCAGGGCGGCGATGCCCGGCGCGTGGTCGTCGATCGCGATCTCGGTGATCACCACCCGCCCGCCCGGGCGCAGCGCCTCACGGCAGTTGGTGAGGATGCGGACGCACTCGTCGTCGGGCCAGTCGTGCAGGATGAACTTCAGCAGCATGAGGTCGCCGGCCGGCACCGCCTGGAAGAAGTCGCCGGGCACCCCGGTGAACCGGTCGTCGAGGCCCTGCGCCACGGCGGCCGCCCGCGCGCCCGGGATGGCGTGGCCCAGGTCGAGCACGATGCCGTCGAGCCCCGGGTGCTTCGCCAGCATGGCCAGCGCGAAGGTTCCGTGCGCGCCGCCCACGTCGACCACGGTGGTCGCGCCGGCCACGTCGATCACCTCGACGGCGTCCTGGATGACCGGCGCCGACATGCTGGCCATCGCCGCGCCGAAGATCGCGCCCTCCTCCGGGTTCGCGGCCAGGTAGTCGAAGAACGGCATGCCCAGCGCCTGCGTGGTCTGCACCTCGCCGCTGCGCACCGCCTCGGGGATGCGCGCCCACGTGCGCCAGGCCCACGGGCTCGACTGGGACGCCGCGAGCCCCCGCAGCGACAGGGGCGCGTCACGGTGCAGCACGGCCAGCGTTTCGGTTCCGGCAAAACCCTTCTCGGCGTACGCGACCAGCCCCATCGAAGCGCAGGCACGCAGAAAGCGTGCCGTCGCCGCCGGATCCGCACCCTCCGCCTCGGCGATCTCCTCGGCCGTCTTCGGCCCGTCGGCGAGGTGTTCGGCCAGCGAAAGATCGACGGCCGCGCGTACGGCCTGAGCCAGCCACGGCCCGATGATGAATCCCATTACCGTCTCATATGGACTCTGCCCCGTCATGCCCGGCAACCTACTGGTAAGGGCCCGTCGGCGCAGCCCGCCATCGGACTGTGCGAATTTCTCCGCACGCGATCCGATCTTCGCCGAGGCCTGCCCCGCCGAGTACGGCACGTCCTGCCCCGACCGCCCGAACGCCGGACCCTGGCACGCGGCCCGGCCCGGTCACGCGGCCGGGCCCAGCAGACCGGTCATGATGCGGGTGACGACGTCGTCGAAGCCGTCCGGGCCGCGGCCGTCGGCCAGCGCGGCGGCCAGATGGGGGTGCCCGCCCTCCCGCGTGACCTGCCGCAGGTAGCCGGTCAGCTCGGCCTGCCGGTCGCCGAGGCCGGTGTGTTCGGCGCGGGCGATCAGCCCGATCACCCCGTTGAGGATGGCGTAGGCCTGAAGTTTGGTCGCCCCCGAGGCGGGATGCCCGGCCAGCGTCGCCAGCACATGCTCGAGCAGCGCGAGCGAATGCGGTCCCACCGTCGGCCGCAACGGCATCGCGACGGTCAGCCAGGGATGCCGCCCCATCAGGTCCCGGGTCTGACGAGCGACCTCGACCACACCACCGAGCCAATCCCCCTCGGCCGACCCCCCGAGAGCCGCCTCCGCCTCAGGCGATTCCCCTGCCCGCGACCCCTCTTCGGGTGGCCCGTCCGCGCGGGGATTCGGCGTGGGTGGCGTCAGTCTGTACTCGGCGGCCACCGCGTCGATCATGAGGTCGAGGAGTTCGTCGCGGGTCTTCACGTAGCGGTAGAGCGACGCGGGCCCGGTGCCCATCGCGGACGCGACGCGGCGCATGGTGACCGCGTCCAGGCCTTCGGCGTCGGCGAGGGTGATCGCGGCGGCGGTGATCTGGGCGCGGCTGCGTTCGGCCGGGCGGCCGATGGCGAAGGTCTCCGGACGTTTCCAGATCGGGCCGTCGGTCATGGGTGCTAGCCTAGTTCGAGAACGATGTTCGCAAACTCTGAGGAGGAGGGTGTCGCGATGCGGGTTCTGCTGATCACGCCGGGGACGCGGGGCGACGTGGCGCCGGCGGCGGGGCTGGGCGCGCGGCTGCGCGCGGCCGGGCATGAGGTGGCGATCGCGGCGAACCCTCCGTACCGGAACGTGGTCGAAGCCTCGGGTTGCACCTGGCGTGAGCTGCCCGGCGACCTCGCGCCGCTGCTCGCCGGCGAAGGGAGCGGGTCCTCATTCCGGCAGCTCACCGCCTACATGGACCTCGCCGCCGAGGGCGCCCTCACCGCCGCCGCCGAGGGCGTCGACGCGATCCTGGTCAACGCGGTGGCGCCGTTCGGCCACGACATCGCCGACCGCCTGGGCGTGCCGAGCGCGGGCGCCTTCCTGCAGCCGATGCATCCGAGCGCGGCCTACCCGCCGATGCTCCTCGGCCTGCCCCGAAGCCTCGGCCCCCGGGGAAACCGCCTGGCCGGGCTGGCCCTGGCCGCCGCCCCGGCGCCCCATGACAAGGCCCGCCGCCGCATCGGCCGCTCCCGGCGCAAGCCGCACGTCTTCCACGGTTTCAGCGAGGTGGTGGTCCCGCGCCCGCACGACTGGCCGGCCCGGCTGAGCATCACCGGCTATTGGTGGCCCGCAATGCCCGCCGGCTGGCAGCCGCCGGCCGACCTGCTGGAGTTCCTCGACGCCGGCCCGCCCCCGGTGTTCCTGGGTTTCGGCAGCAACGGCGCCACCGATCAGGCCCTCATCATCGAAGCCGCCCGCCTGGCCGGCGTGCGAGCGGTGGTCCAGAGCGCTCGCCCGAGCGGGTCCGGCACCCGAACACGGATCGAGGTCGGCGAGGTCCCGCACGAGTGGCTGTTCCCCCGGATGGCCGCGGTGGTCCACCACGGCGGCGCGGGCACCACGGCGGCGGGATTGCGGGCGGGCGTCCCGACCGTGGCGGTCCCCCGCTACACCGACCAGCCGTTCTGGGCGCGACGCGTCCACGCGCTGGGCGCCGGCCCGGCGCCCGTGCCCCACCGCCTGCTGGCCAACCCGCCCCGAGGCGGCACGTCACCGGCGGAGACACTGGCCGCCGCGATCCGGGCGGCCGTCACCGAACCGCGCTACCGGCAGAACGCGCGCGCCATGGCCCGACGACTGTCCACCGAGGACGGCGCCGCGCCGATCGTCAACTGGCTCGAGCAGCCTCGGGCGTGACCTCCACGATCAGCCCGTCCGTCAACACGTGCGTCCCCGGCCTCAACGCCCCCGGCAACGCGCCCACCAGGCCCGGCGGCAGGTCCAGCTCGAGCGCCGCACCATCGGACCGGGCCGCGTAGGTCTCCGCCGGATGGAGCACAGCCGTAGCCCCGTTGGCCGTCAGGGTCAGGCTCCGCCCGTGCGGCAGCCGATCGCGGACGGCATCGGCCACGGACGGCGCCGTCACGTCGCTGAAGCGCAACCGGACCCGGTCGGCCTCGGTGCTCCAGGCGAACCCGGCGACCATCAGCATGCCGGTCGACGAGCCGTCCCGGGCGCGCCCCGCCTCGATCGCCGCGCGGGCCGCCGGGTCGTCGGTGAGCGACGGCCGGTCGAGGTCGGTGACGAGCAGCGGCTGCCGCGCGGCGAGCAGTCCCAGCACACCGGCGGTGTCCCAGTGGCGCGCGGCCGCGTACTCATCGGAGGTCAACCCCACCACCTGCAGGAACTGAAGCCTGCCGTGCGGGGTGTCGATGGCGCCGAGCTCGAGGTCCTCGACGAAGGCCAGCGCGGTCATGGCGGTCGGATGGTCCTGCCGGATCGGCCCGTTGGCGTTCATGTGGTGGCCGGCCTCGAACCAGTTGCCGCTGCTGAACACATAGCGGGCCAGGTTCTGCAGCAGACCGGCGGCCCACAGGGGCGGATCCGTCTCGTCCGGCCGGCGCGCCACCCGGAACGTGAGCTCGAAGCCCCACCCCGACCGGTCCGCCTCCGACGACTCCTTGGCGTAGAGCTCACTCAGCCCGTACCCGACGATGTGCCAGTGCGGCACCGGCTCGACCCGCTGGTAGAAGCTGATGCCGTCAAGCGGGTCGGGCCCACCCAGCGCGAACTTGATGATCGTCCCGTAGTGCTGCGGCTCCACCCCCGGATAGAACTCCGCCAGCCGCCCGTCAATCGCGTCCCACCCGGGAGTCTCCGCATCCACCGGGCGATCATTCCACCCGCCCCGCCGCAAATCTGCCCCGCCAGAAGACCTTGCGAATGCCGTGAACCACCTGCGCGTGGTGGTGGTGGTGAGTCCGTCACCGGGAAGGGCCACCGCACCATCCTGGCCGCCATGCCCTCGGACCGGAGGGTCACGTGCTACCCGGACCTGCCGACAACCAAGGACGCGCAGTACACCTGGGTCAGCCGAGCCCGTGCTCGCCCGGCTGGGTGTTGAGCAGCCACGCAAGCGGCATCGAGGCCTGGACGGTGTAGTGGTCACCGTCCAGGCGGTGCATGGTGACGGTCTGCGCCTGGTCCTGGTCGATCACCCAGTACTGCGGGATGCCGGCCGCGGCGTACTCCACGCGCTTGGTCACCAGGTCGGTGCCTTCCGACCCGGGCGACAGGATCTCGACGACCAGCCACACGTCCGTCACCGGCAGCCAGACCGCCTCAGCCTGAACCTTGCTCCACACCACCAGGTCGGGAATGCGCCCGCCGACACCGCCGTGCCGGCCCAGAATCCGCAATCCGACCGCCTGAGCGACCTGCTTCGCCGGCACCCCGCCCGCCAACAGCCAGCCCATGAGCTCCGTGGCGATGATGGCGTGCGCATAGCCGGGAGGCGGCATTACCGAGAGGACTCCTTCGGGACTGATTTCGTACCGGTGGTGTTCGTCCGCCGCCATCATCGCGGTGAGGTCATCAAGCGTGACCTCCGCGGGCATGTACCTGCCGACAGCTTCCGAGCTCATGACCCATAGCCTACCGGCCACCGCGGCCGGCCCGGGCCGGCTGTGGACAAGGCCGCATCGGCGTCAGCAACGGCCTGACAGAATGACGATCATGCTTCAGCGGTACGACGAGCGGAACGCCGGACTGCGGTACTGGGTCAACGGGGTGCTGCGGCACCGGGATGAGCCGGGCCTCTCGCCCTTCGACTCGGTGGTGCAGGGCGGCGACGCCGTGTGGGAGGGGCTGCGGCTCTACCGGGGCAAGGTCTTCGGGCTGTACGAGCATCTGGCCCGGCTGCGGCGGTCGGCCAAGGCGCTCGGGTTCACCGACATCCCGGCCGACGCCGACATCGTGGCCGCCCTGGCCGAGACCCTTGGGGCCAACGACATGACCGACGGCGTGCATGTGCGGCTCACGCTCACCCGCGGCGTCAAGGTGACCAGCGGCATGGATCCGCGGCTGAACGAGGCCGGCGGCACGCTGATCGTGCTGGCCGAGTTCAAGGCGCCGGTGTACGACACGGGCGGCCTGCGCCTGGTCACGGCCAGTGTCCGGCGCCCGGGCCCGGATGTGCTCGACCCCAGGATCCACCACAACAACCTGATCAATTCGATCCTGGCCAAGATCGAGGCGAACGTGGCGGGGGCGGACGACGCGCTGATGCTCGACGGGCGGGGTTTCGTGGCCGAGACGAACGCCACGCACCTGTTCGCCGTGGCCGGCGGCGCGCTGCTCACCCCGTACGCGATGGCCTGCCCGGAGGGCATCACCCGGCAGACGGTGCTCGACCTGGCGGCGCACCACGAGATCCCGGCCGTGGTGCGCGACCTGTCGCTGACCGAGATGTACACGGCCGACGAGGTCTTCTGCACCGGCACCATGGGTGAGATCGCCGCGGTCACCGAGATCGACGGGCGCCGGATCGGCGACGGCGCCGTAGGCCCGCTGACGTCCAGGATCGCCGCGATCTACCGGGCCCACGCGACCGAGAACGGCGTGCCGGTGATCTAGAGGCGGTGCGCGGCCAGTTCCTCGTAGTAGGGCATGGCCTCGGCGACCAGCGACCGCAGGCGTGCGGGCACGTCGGCCGGGCGCGGGTCGTACGGCGCGAACCCGGTCGACGACTCGACGGACGAGTACCAGTGCGGCGCCCACACCCCGTCGGTGTCGCGCCGGCCGGGCGGCCAGGACAGCATCGCCTCGGTCCAGGGGATGCCGAGGGCCGCGCAGAGCCGCCCGAGCACCCCGGCCGGGTCGCGCAGCAGGTCGGCCGCGTCGATCACCGGTCCGCCGTACGCGCGATAGATCTCGGCCTGCTGGGCATAGCCCAGATCGGCCAGGTCGGGGGTGCCGCGGACCTTCGCGTAGGAGGCCACGACATGCGCCGGGTCGCGGATCAGGAACGCGTTGGACAGCCGGCCGATCCAGTCGCGGCCCACCTCGGGCAGCAGGTGGTGGGTCATGTGCTTCTGGTAGTGCACGGTCACGCCGGCCGGCAGCGGGCCGGTCAGCGACGCGGCCACGTCGGCCCACGCCCGCGGTTGGCCGGCCAGCACGTCGGCCCGGCCCGGGTGGTCGAGGCCGGTGGCCGACAGGTAGTACGCGTACAGCGGCTCGTCCACGACCAGCGTGTCCGGCCGCGCCCCGAAGCTGCGCATCAGGGCCGTGGACACGTTGCGCGGGCCCGACCACATGGCCACCCGGGTCACGTGGCGGCCGGCGCGACGATCGAGAACGTCATGGGCGCAACTTATCGCGTTCGAAACAACTCCGGCGCAGACTGTGCGGTAGGCCTGACCCCTGCGCCCCCGCCCGGCGCGATGTTGCGGGCGGACCTGTCCGGTTGCCGCCGCTCGATCCGCCCGCAACTCAAGACCGCCTCCCGATCGACGGCCTTTTCGTCGCATGCCGGCCACGAGCAAGACCGCGGGCCTCCCTGCCGACGGTCGATTTCCGGCAGGATGGGGATCATGCCCGCCGAACGCCTCGCCCGCGACATCCGGCCGCCGGTCCGCATCGCCCACCTCGGATTAGGCAACTTCTTCCGCGCCCACCAGGCCTGGTACACGGCAACCGCGCCCGACGCCGCCCGCTGGGGCATCGCGGCCTTCACCGGCCGGTCCCGCCCCTTGGCGACGGCCCTGACCAGCCAGGGCGGGCTCTACACCCTGATCGTCCGCGGCCCCGACGCCGACCGGCTCGAGGTGATCGGTTCGGTGGCCGAGGCCCATCCCGGCGACGACATCGCGAGCTGGCGAACCGTCCTGACCCGCCGTGAGCTGTCCGTGGTGACGCTGACCGTGACCGAGGCCGCCTACCGCCGGGGCCGTGGCGGCGGCCTGGACGACACCGATCCCGACGTACGCGCCGACCTGGCCGCCTTCCGCGCCGGCGCCCCGATGGTCACGGTTCCCGGCCGCCTGGTCGCCGGCCTGAACGCCCGCCGCCTGGCCTACGGCGGCCCGATCGCCGTGGTCTGCTGCGACAACCTGCCCGGCAACGGCACCGCCACGGCCCGGGTGGTCCTCGACTTCGCCGGCGCCGCCGAGCCCGCCCTGCTCCCGTGGATCCGCGACAACGTCTCGTTCGTGACGACGATGGTCGACCGCATCACCCCGCGCACCACCCCCGAGGACGTCGCGTCGGTGGCCGCCGCCGGCCGGCCGGACGAGGTCCCGGTGGTGACCGAGCCGTTCACCGAGTGGCTCCTGGAGGGCGAGTTCCCCCGCGGCCGCCCCGCCTGGGATGCCGCCGGCGCCCGTTTCGTGTCCGACGTGACCCCGCACGAGCTGCGCAAGCTCCTGCTCCTGAACGGCGGCCACTCGCTGCTGGCCTACGCCGGCAGCGCCCGAGGCCTGACCACGATCGCCGACGCCGTGACCGATCCGACCTGCCGGGCCTGGCTGGACGAGTGGTGGGACGAGGCCGTCCGCCACGTCCCCCTCCCGGCGGCCGAACTGACCGACTACCGGGCCGCGCTCCTGGAGCGTTTCGCCAACCCGCGCATCCGTCACACGCTGGCCCAGATCGCCGCCGACGGCTCCCAGAAGATCCCGATCCGCGTCCTGCCGGTCCTGCGCGGCGAACGTGCCGCCGGCCGTCCCGCGACGGGCGCCATCCGAGCCCTGGCCGCCTGGATCACCCACCTGCGCGGCCAGGGCGCCCCGATCACGGACGACGGCGCCCAGCCCTATGTGGACCGTGCCGCTTCCCCCCGCGATGTCCTCACGCTGCTCGCCCCCGACCTCGCCGCAGACCGCGACCTGACCGCGAAACTCGACGAACTGACCTGAGAAAGATCAAGATGTCGTGGCGAGGCGGGTGGTGCTGACCGCAGCTCCCGCCGAGGGTCGGCTCGCCTCCGGCGACGCCTCCACGCCCATGCCCACTCACCCTTCTGCGCGAACCCACAGCCTCCCGCCACGCTCAAAGCCCCGCACAACACAGAGCAAGACCCCGGGTGCCATCCCCGCGACCGTGCTTGCTCCGGGGCGAATCACATCGCAGAACGTGCATCGACGGGTCGGACGGGCGAGTGACGGGAGGCGACGGGCTACGTAAGCTCAGCCGATGATCAGTGATGCCCGGGCCACGTTCCGTGAGCTGCACCGCAGCGGGACGTTTGTGCTCCCCAACCCGTTCGACGCCGGGTCGGCCCGGCTGCTGCAGAGTCTCGGGGCCAAGGCGCTGGCCACCACCAGTTCGGGCTTCGCCGCGACGCTCGGCCGTGAGGACCAGAGCGTGACCGCCGACGAGCTGATCGCCCACGTCCGAGCGCTCACCCACGCGGTCACCGTGCCGGTCGCGGTGGACGCCGAGCGGGGCTACGCCGACGACCCCCAGGGTGTGGCCGCCGTGGTCGAGGCGCTGGCCGAGGCCGGCGCCAGCGGGATCTCCATCGAGGACTACGACCCGACGGCCGACGCCATCGAGCCGGTGGCGCGGGCGGCGGAACGGATCGCCGCGGCGGCCGAGGTGTGTGCCCGGCACGGGATGGTGCTCACCGGGCGCTCGGAGAACCACCTGTACGGCGTCGCCGATCTGGACGACACGATCGCGCGGTTGCGGACCTACGCCGAGGCGGGGGCGACCTGCGTCTACGCGCCGGGCCTGACGAACCTGGACGACATCCGCCGGCTGACCGGCGCCATGGACGTACCCGTAAATGTCCTGGCGCTGCACGACGGCCCCAGCGTGCCGGAGCTGGCCGGTGCGGGGGTCCGGCGGGTGTCGACCGGCGGGAGCCTGACCTGGGCGGCCTACGGCGGGCTGGTCGCGGCGGCGACCGAGCTGCTGGAGCGGGGAACCTTGAAGCCGCGGGAGGGCAGCCCTTTCCCAGGAACGGATGACATGCTGAAGTGAGACGGTCGTCACAGCTCGGGAGGGAACCCCATGCTCAACCTGTCGATCCTGCTCGAGGACTCCGCCCGGACGTTCGGTGGCCGGGACGCCGTCGTGCTCGGCGCGACCCGGCTGACCTACGCCCAGGTCGACGCGGCCGCCAAGCAGGTGGCGGGCCTGCTGGTCAGCCGGGGTATCCAGCCGGGCGACAAGGTGGCCCTGTCCTGCCCGAACCTGCCGTTCTTCCCGGTCGTCTACTACGGCATCCTCAAGGCCGGCGCGGTCGTCGTCCCACTGAACGTGCTGCTCAAGGGGCGTGAGATCGCCTACCACCTGGCCGACTCGGACGCCAAGGCGTACTTCTGCTTCCAGGGCACGCCCGAGCTGCCGATGGGCGCCGAGGGCAAGGCCGGCTTCGACCAGACCGACGACTGCGAGCACTTCTTCCTGATCACGGCCGACCCGGGCGCCGCGTCGCCGACCGAGGGCGCCGAGACGATGGGCCAGGCGCTGCGGGGTCAGGCGCCGCTCGCCGAGACGGTGCTGAGGAACGAGTCCGACGCGGCCGTCATCCTCTACACCAGCGGCACCACGGGACAGGCCAAAGGCGCCGAATTGTCGCATTCGAACCTCGTGCTGAACGCGCTGACCTGCAACCGCCTGTTCCAGGCGTCCCCGGGCACCGACACCCACCTGGCCGTGCTGCCGCTGTTCCACTCGTTCGGCTCGACGGTGAACATGAACGCCGGTTTCGCCACCGCGTCGACGCTGGTGCTGCTGCCCCGGTTCGAGGCGGCCGCGGCGGTCAAGCTGCTGGAGCAGGAGTCGGTGACGTTCTTCGCGGGCGTACCCACCATGTATTGGGGTTTGCTCAACGCCCTGTCCGACGGCGTCGACGTGGAGCGGATCGCCCGGAACATGCGGGTCGCGGTCAGTGGCGGGTCCAGTCTGCCCGTGGAGATCATCCACCAGGTCAAGGACCGGTTCGGGCTGCAGATCCTGGAGGGGTACGGCCTGAGTGAGACGTCTCCCGTCGCGACGTTCTCGGATCCGCACTCCGAGCCCCGCCCGGGTTCCATCGGCATCCCGATCTGGGGGGTCGAGGTGAAGCTGATCGACCCGGAGTGGAACACCGTCGATGCCGCGGACGAGATCGGCGAGGTGGCCATCCGCGGGCACAACATCATGCGCGGCTACTACAACCGGCCCGAGGCGACCGCCGAGGTCATGCGGGACGGCTGGTTCCGCAGCGGCGACCTGGGCCGGCGCGACAAGGACGGCTTCTACTACATCGTCGACCGGGCCAAGGACATGATCATCCGTGGCGGCTTCAACGTCTACCCGCGGGAGATCGAGGAGGTGCTGATGACCCACGAGGCGGTGTCGCTGGCCGCGGTCATCGGGGTGCCCCACCCGAGCCACGGCGAGGAGATCAAGGCGTACGTCATCCGTGTCGCCGGCGCCACCACGACCGAGGACGAGCTGGTCGCCTGGGCCAAGGAGCAGATGGCCAGCTACAAGTACCCGAGGATCGTCCAGTTCGTGGATTCGCTTCCGATGACCGCCACCGGCAAACTTCTCAAACGGGAGCTGGACTAGCCACCTCCCGGATTCGCGGGCGCGGCGAGGCCACTGTGCTCGAATCCGGGAGGTGGCTCAGGTCTCATAACATTGCGCGCATGACGGAGGACGCGTGACCACGCTTCAGTTGGACCGGCCCGGGTTCACGCGCGTCGCCCAGTTGCGGCACACCTCCCCCGGGCGGCTCCAGCTCATGCTGTCCGCCCTGCTGGCGCTCGGTCTGCTCACCGGGCTGCTGGCCGGGGTGGCCGCGAGCTCGGCCGACTCGGGCACGGGCGACCTGGGCGGGCGGGCCCAGCCGCTGCTCACCGAGGCCGAGACAATCTACTCGGCGCTGGCCGACGCGGACACCACCGCGGCGCAGGCGTTCCTGGGCGGCGGGCTCGAGCCGGCCGCGCTGACCCGGCGGTACGAGGACGACCTGACCCGGGTCACCACGGCGCTGACGTCGGCGGCCCGGCGCACCCCGGCCGGCGGCGAGTCGGCCGACACGGTGCGCGAGCTGGCCACCGGGGTGACCCGGTACGCGGCGCTGGTGGCGGCGGCCCGGGCCAACAACCGGCAGGGGTTGCCGGTCGGCTCGGCGTACCTCTCACAGGCCTCGGCCCTGAACCGCGAGGTCCTCCAGCCGCAGGCCGACCGGTTGCTCCGGATCGCCCAGCAGGAGGTCGAAGATGGGTACTCGTCGGCCCGCAGCAGCGTCTGGGTGACGTTCTACGTGCTGCTGATGGCGGTGCTGTTCGCCACCCTGCTCCACGTGCAGCTGCGGCTCAGCCGCACCACGAAGCGCACCTTCAACGTCCCGCTGGTGGCCGCGACCGGCCTGCTGGTGGTGCTGGGGCTGATCTCGTCAGGTGTGCTGTTCGCCCAGCGGGCCCACCTGGACACCGCCGAGAAGGACGGCTCGACGCCGGTGACGCTGCTGTCCAAGGCCCGGATCTTCGTGCTGCGGGAACGCGGCGACGAGGCGCTGGCGCTGACCGCGCGGGGCAGCGGCGGGGCCTACGAGGAAGACTTCGGCACCGTCTCGCAGCGGCTGACCGGGCCGTACGGGCTGCTCGAGGTGGCCGCCGGCTCGATCGGCGACGACTCCGCCGAAGAGCATGTCCGCGACGCCATGGTCGCCCACGGGAGATATCTCAACCTGCACCGCAAGGTCCGCGAGCTGGACGACAGCGGCCAGCACGACGCGGCGGTCAAGCTGGCCGTGGGCGCCGAGGCGTCGAACGCCTTCCAGGGCATCAACGACGGCATCGGCGCGGCCATGGACGACCGGATGGCGCTGTTCACCCGCGAGGTCGGCGCGGCCGGCCGGGGCCTGGGCGCGCTGACCGTGCTCGGCCCGCTGCTCGCCCTGATGATCTGCGCGCTGTCCTGGCTGGGCCTGCGCGCCCGGCTGGAGGAATATCGATGACCCGCCGCCACACCCTGGCCGCGGTGGTCGCGGTCGCGCTGCTCGGGGTGACCGCGGGCTGCACGGCCGACCGGGACGGCGCCCGCGTCGAGCCACCCACCGCGGCTCAGCCGTCCGCTCCCCCGCAGGCCGCCCCCGAGGAGTCGTGCAACGCCCGGGCCAGCCTGCGCCCCACCGGCGCGCTGCCGGCGCCGCGGAAGATGCCCGCCGGCACGCACATGGCCGAGATCTTCAAGCGTGGCCGGCTGATCCTCGGCACCAGCCAGGACACCCTGCTGTTCAGCTCGCGCAACCCGTTCACCGGCCGGATCGAGGGCTTCGACGTCGACATGGGCCGGCAGATCGCCGAGGCCATCTTCGGCGACCCCGACAAGATCCAGATCAAGGTCATCGGGTACGACCAACGCGTGCAACTGGCCGCGAACGGCACCGTCGACCTGGTCGCCGACACCATGACCGTGAACTGCGAGCGGCTGGCCGAGGTCGACTTCTCCGCCGTCTACTACGAGGCCGGGCAGCAGGTGCTGGTCAACAAGGGTTCGACGGCCAAGGGCATCGAAGACCTCGGGGGCAAGCGGGTCTGCGCGGTCACCGGCTCGACCTCGCTGGAGAACATCGCCAAGGTCGGCTCGCGGCCGCAGCCGGTCGGGCGGGCCGGCTGGGCCGACTGCCTGGTCGCCTTCCAGCAGAACGAGGTCGACGCGATCTCCACCGACGACACGATCCTGGCCGGGCTGGCCGCCCAGGATCCGTATGCCAAGGTGGTCGGACCGAAGTTCACCTCCGAGCCGTACGCGATGGCCATCTCGAAGCAGTACCCCGAGTTCACCCGGTTCGTGAACCAGGTGCTGGCGCGCAACAAGGCCGACGGCCGATGGAAGAGGACGTACGACACGTGGCTGGGCGACTTCGGGACGGCGCCGGCGCCGCCGCGGGCCGCGTACCGATGATCACCGATCCTCGCGCCGAGCTGGCGCGTCTCGAAGCCGCCGTGGCCCGGGTGGCGGAAAACCTGGTCGAGCTGGACGACAGCGTGGCCAAACGCGACCTCGACGCCCGCGCCCTGACCGGGCGGACCGCCTCGGCGTGGGCGCAGGCCAAGGAGTCGCTGACCCGGCTCTGGGACGGCTACAAGCAGCTGACCACCGCGATCACCGAGGCGCGGGTGCTGCGCGACCAGGGCGGCCCGGCCTTCGCCCACCAGGTGCTGGGCCGGTCGATCACGCTGTCGCTGTCGGTGGTGCCGCTGGCCGAGCGCGGGCTGCTCGGTGCCGGGCAGGAGCGGCGGGCCTGCTCCCCGGGCGAGCTGCTGGCGACGATGGAGGACGCGTTCCGTACGGTCGCCGACGTGGTGACCCGGGCCGGCGACGCGTGGCAGCGCCTGCTCCCGGCCAGCGCCGACGCCGCCGCGGCGGTCGAGAACGTGCGCCGGCTGATCGGCCGTGACCAGCAGGGGCTGGCCGCGCTCGAGGAGGCCGACCGGCGGCTGCGCTACTTCACCCAGACGATGGGTTCCGACCCGCTGGGCGTGGACGAGGCCGAGCTGACCGCCATCCGGGCCCTGGTCGACCGGGCCGACGCCGAGCGCACGTCGGCCGGCGAGCTGAAGGAGATGCTGGCGCAGCGGCTGGCCGAGGCCCACAAGCTGCTGGCCGAGATCGACGCGGCGGAACGGGACGCGGCCGAGGCGGCCGCCCGGGCGACCGACCGGTTCGGGTCCGGGTTCGTCGTGGCCGTCGGCCCCGACCTGCGGCCCGACCTGATGGCGGTGGACGCGCTGGCCTCGGCCGGGCACTGGGCGCTGATCAGCCCCCGGCTGGCCGAGTGGACCCGCCGGGCGCGGGCCCGGCTGGACGAGGTCGCCACGACCGCCGACCGGGCCGGCGAGCTGTTGTCGTCACGCAACGAGCTGCGCGGGCGGTTCGAGTCGTACGAGGCCAAGGCGAAACGGCGCGGGCTCGACGGGTCGCTGGGCCCGGCGGCTGATCGAGTACGCGAGGCGCTCTACACCGCGCCGTGCGATCTGGAGACGGCGCGCGCCGCGGTGAACGCCTACCAGGACGCGTTGCGGGAGGCCGCGTCGTGAGGTGCCTCCGCAACTGTCCGGGTTCCATCATGGATGGCTACTGCGACACCTGTGGCATGGCGCCGGCCCGGGTCGAGGCCACGCCCCCGCCGCCGGTGGTGGCCATCCCGATGCCGGCCGGGCCGACCCCGCGGGTCGAGGAGCCGACGCTCGATCTGGCCGCGCCGGCCCCGCAGCCGGCCCCGGCCCCGGCGGTGGCGCCGACTGTGGCTGTGGCACATGCGCCGACGCCTGCGCCGGTCTCCACGCCGACCCGATCGGCCCGCAGCACCCGGGCGATCTCCACGCGCACCGGAACCCGCCGCCGGCGCTTCGGGGGCGGGCTCGTCGACATCGCCCCGATCACCCAGGCCGACCCGTCGACCGCGGTCATGTCGCCGGCCGAGGTGCCCGAGAACAAGCGGTACTGCGCCAAGTGCAACAAGGAGGTCGGCCGGGGGCGGAACGGGCGCTCCGGGCGTACCTCAGGATTCTGTCCCAACTGCGGTGAAGCCTTCGACTTCAACCCGAAGCTGGTCAAGGGCGACCTGGTCGGCGGGCAGTACGAGGTGGTCGGTCCGCTCGCGCACGGCGGCCTGGGCTGGATCTACCTGGCCATCGACCGGAACGTCTCGGACCGCTGGGTGGTGCTCAAGGGCCTGCTCAACGCCGGTGACGACGACGCGCTCGCGGCCGCGGTGGCCGAGCGCCGGTTCCTGGCCGAGGTCGAACACCCGAACATCGTCAAGATCTACAACTTCGTCGAGCACGACGGCGCCGGCTACATCGTCATGGAGTACGTCGGCGGCGAGTCGCTCAAGGGCATCCTCAAGGACCGGATGGCGGCCAACGGCGGGGTGCACGACCCGCTGCCGGTCGAGCAGGCGCTGGCGTACCTGCTGGAGATCATGCCCGCGTTCGGCTACCTGCACGACCGCGGCCTGATCTACTGCGACTTCAAGCCGGACAACGTGATCCAGACCGGCGACCAGGTGAAGCTGATCGACCTGGGCGGCGTGGTCCAGGAGGACGACCTCGACTCGGCGCTGTACGGCACGGTCGGCTACCAGGCGCCGGAGATCGCCACCCAGGGCCCGAGCCCGGCGTCGGACATCTTCACCATCGGCCGCACCCTGGCCGTGCTCACCACCGACTTCCGCGGCTACCAGAGCACCTACGCCACCAGCCTCCCGGCCCCCGACTCGGTCGACGTCTACCACCGGCACGAGTCGTTCTACCGGCTGCTGGTCCGGGCCACCCAGGGCGACCCGACCGCCCGGTTCGCCGACGCCGGCGAGATGAGCGAGCAGATGCTCGGGGTGCTGCGCGAGGTGCTGGCCGCCGGGGGCGACCCGCGTCCGGCCACATCCCGGCTGTTCACCGGCGAGCTGCGGACCGACCCGCGCAGCGACGCCCCGGAGTGGCGGTTCCTGCCGTCGCCGCTGGTCGACATCACCGACCCGGCGGCCGCGTTCCTCGCCTCGGTCACCGTCACCGACCCGCAGGAGGTGCTCACCCTGCTCGGGCGGGCGCCCGCGCACACCATCGAGGTCCAGCTGCGGGCCATGCGGGCGATGATCGACCTGGGCGCCTCGGCCCAGCACGACCACCCCGGGCTCGACACGTTCTCGCACGCCAAGCGGGCCCGGGACGCGCTCGGCGCGGCGTCACCCTCGGACTGGCGGGTGGCCTGGTACGACGGCGTGCTCGGGCTGGCCTCCGGCGACCTGGGCCTGGCCCGGCGCCGGTTCGACGAGGTGTTCTCGGCGCTGCCCGGCGAGCTCGCGCCCAAGCTGGCCCTGGCCCTCGCGCTCGAGCTGGCCGGCGACCACCAGGTGGCGGCCGGCTACTACGACGTGGTGAGCCGCACCGACCCGGCCTACACGACCGCCTCGGCCGGGCTGGCCCGGTGCCGGATGGCCACCGGTGATCGCAACGGTGCGGTGGAGGCATACCATCGCGTCCCCGGCACCTCGGCGGCCTACCGGAGTTCCCAGGTCGGCGCGGTGCGGGCGCTGGTCCGGCCGCACACACAGGCCACCGCGGCGGTCACCGCGCTGGCCGCGGCGGCCGAGATGATCACCAAGCTGGAGGCGGAGGCGGCGCAGGTGGCCGAACTACGGGCGGAACTGCTCGAACAGGCGCTGGTGGTGTCCGGCGCCGGCACGCCGGTGCCGGGCACGATCCTGGGCCGGGGCGACGGCATCGCGGGCGAACGCGACCTGCGGTTCGCGCTGGAGTCCGCGTACCGGGAGATGGCCCGGGCCACCCACGGCCCGGACCGGGTCCGGCTGGTCGACCTGGCCAACGCCTCCCGCCCGAGGACCCGGACATGACCACCATCGAGTGCGCCGCGTGCGACGACGAGCGCGCGGCCGGGGCCACGTTCTGCGAGGAGTGCGGGCGGCGGCTGATCACCTGCGCCCACTGCGGGGGCGGCGTCGGTGACGACGGATACTGCGAGAGCTGCGGGATGATGGCGGAACGAGAGAGCGACCACGCCGAGGACGACGCCGGGCCGCTCGGGGCGGCGGTCACCGACCGCGGCAAACGACATCACCGCAACGAGGACGCGTTCTTCTTCTCCGCCCGTGCCGCCGACGTCGATCTGGTCGTCTGCGACGGGGTGTCCGCGTCGGCGCGGGCCGACGAGGCCTCCCTGCTCGCCGCTCGCACCGCCGGCGAGGCGCTCAGCTCGGCCGATCCGGCTGACGCGATCGTCGTCGCCGGCAAGGCCGTCAACGCGCTCGGCACCGATCACGACTCGCCGGCCTGCACGATCGTGGCCGCCTCGGTTCGCGGCGACACGGTCAGCTGGGCCTGGGTGGGCGACAGCCGGGCCTATTTCGTGCCCGGTGAAGGCCCGGCCGAACAGCTCACCCAGGACGACTCGTGGGCGCGGCACGCCGTCGATCTGGGCGCCGACCCGGAGAAGGCGATGCTCAGCCCGCAGGCGCACGCCATCACCGCATGGCTGGGAGCGGACGCCCCGGCGTTGCGGCCCTCGTCCGGCTCGAGAGATTTCGACGCGCCCGGGACGCTGGTCCTGTGCAGCGACGGGCTGTGGAACTACCTCGACGACCCGGCCGGCTTCGCCGACGCGGTCCGTGGCAGCCTCGACGGAGGCCCGCTCGCGGCGGCACGGGCGCTGGTCGACTTCGCGAACGAACGTGGCGGCGCGGACAACATCACCGTCGCCCTGACACCTGTGGGAGGTCCGCGTGGCGTACACCGCTGAGGCGTTCCAGAACGAGTTCCTCCCGCTCGGCGGGACCGAGGTGAACGCGATCGTCACGGTCACGTCGACCGGCTCGGCGACCGGGCGGCGGACCACCGGGGCGACCGAGGTGATCATCGTCGACGCGTCCGGCTCGATGCAGGCCGAGGGCCGGATGGCGGCCGCGCGCCAGGCCGCCAAGGCCGCGGTGACCTGCCTCGACGACGGCGTGCACTTCGCGATCATCGCCGGGGTCAGCACCGCCCAGCAGCTCTTCCCCGCGCCCGGGCAGCTCGCGGTGTCCAGCCCGCAGAGCCGCGCCGACGCGATCCGCTCGATCGACCGGCTCCAGGCCAGCGGCGGCACCGCGATGGGCGCCTGGCTCAAGCTCGCCGCGCAGCTGTTCGCCCAGCGGCCCGGCGACATCGCGCACGCCATCCTGCTCACCGACGGCGACAACGGCGAGCACGCCGGCTACCTGGAGAAGGTGCTGGAGAGCATCGGCGGCAAGTTCCAGTGCGACTCCCGCGGCGTCGGCACCAACTGGAAGGTCGCCGAGCTGCGCAAGATCGCCGGCGCGCTGCTGGGCACGGTCGACATCGTGGCCCGGCCGACCGACCTCACCGCCGCCTTCGAGCAGATGATCACCAACGCCATGGGCAAGACCTCGGCCGACGTCCAGCTCAAGGTCTGGACCCCGGTCAACACCAAGATCCGGTACGTGAAGCAGGTCGAGCCGTCGGTCGTCGACCTGTCGGGCAAACGGGTCGAGGACGGTCCCCGGGCCGGCCGCTACCCGCTCGGCGCCTGGGGCAACGAGAGCCGCGACTACCACATCAGCGTCGAGGTGAATCCCGGCCAGGCCGGCGACGAGATGCTGGCCGCGCGGGTGTCCGTGGTCGAGGGCGACGACGTGCACGCCCAGTGCCTGATCCGGGCCGTCTGGACCAGCGACAGCGGGCTCTCCACCCGCATCAACCGGCAGGTCGCCCACTACACCGGGCAAGCCGAGCTGGCCGACGCGATCCAGGCCGGGCTGGAGGCGCGCAAGGCCGGTGACGAGCACACCGCCACCATCAAGCTGGGCCGGGCCGCGCAGCTCGCGCACGAGAGCGGCAACAGCGCCACCACCGAGCTGCTGGCCACGGTGGTCGACATCGACGACGCGGTGACCGGCACGGTCCGGCTGCGCCGCCGGGTGGACGCGGCCGACGAGATGGCCCTGGACACCCGGTCCACCAAGACGGTGCGGGTCGGACGGTCGTCCTCGTGATCTGTCCCCGCGGTCACGACTCGTCGACCGACGACTTCTGCGACGTCTGCGGCGTCCGTATGGGCGTGGCCACGGCGCCGCTGCCGGTACAGACGTTGGCGCCGCCGGCCACGCCGCCCTGCCCGAACTGCGGCGCGGCGCTGCCCGAGTCGGGCCGGTTCTGCGAGGACTGCGGCTACGACTCGAACACCGGCCGGGTGCCGGTCCTGGCCCCCGCGGCGGCCGCCGCCCAGACCGCCGGCGAGTGGCTGGTCACCATCACCGCCGACCGCGCGTGGTTCGACGCCAACTCGGTCGACGGCGTCGTCTTCCCCACCGACCACCTGACCCGCGACGTCCGCCTGCCGCCGCCCCAGGTGCGGGTCGGCCGCAAGAGCGCCTCCAAGGGCACCGACCCCGAGATCGACCTGGCCGACGACCCCGGCGTCTCCCACAGCCACGCCATCCTCACCCAGAACATGGACGGCCGCTGGCTGGTCGCCGACGTCGGCTCCACCAACGGCACCTACGTCAACGACGACTCCCTGCCCCTGGAGCCCGGCCGAGGTGTCGTTCTGGCCGACGGCGACCGCTTCCACGTCGGCGCCTGGACCTGCATCACCCTTCACGCGCCGACGGGGTGAGGTCGCTCCCGCACAGCTGACGTCCCGGGCACCCCTCTTAGTTACCAACTAGTCGGTAACTGACGAGCGCGCCTTGCCCCTCAGGGGTGACCTTCGTGCATCTCGCCACCGCAGGCCTCCCGCGGCGATACCTTCGCGCCGATGAGGGACGAACGGGTGGCCGGCGCGGAACGCCTCGAAGTGCTCGACCTGCTCAACCGCGCCCTCGACGCCGGCGACGTGGCGCTGAGCGACTACGACCGCCGGGTCGCGGCGGTCGGCTCGGCCACGTACACGTCGGAGCTGGTGGCCCAGCTCATCGACCTCCCACCGGAGTACGCCTGGCTCCCCCTGATCGCCGTGGCCCCGCCCGCGCGACGCCCCGTGGCCGGCGCCGACCGCGGTGCCCTGATCCTCGGCATCCTGAGCCTGCCCACCTCGTTCTGCGTCTTCGGCGGCGTCCTCGGCATCATCGCGATCTTCCTGAGCCGCCGGGGCGCCCGCACCCGAGGCTTCTCCCCCGCCCTGCTCGGCCGCGTCTTCGGAATCATCGGCGTGGCCCTGTCGATCGCCGCCCTGATCAGCCTGATCTTCGTCCTCAACAAGCCGACGTCACCCTGAGCCCGTCAGCCTTCCTCACCACGGCCCACCTCACCGCGGCTCATCTCGCCCGGGCCCACCTCATCGCGGCCCGGCCACCTCCACCGCAGCCGAGCCCCCGCCATCACGGCCCAACCCCCGCCATCACGGCCCGCGGCCTTCTGAAATCGCGGTTCACGCCAGGTGGGTGGCGGCCTCGGCGGCCAGCTCAGGGTTCCGCGCGAAGATCGACAGACCACGGCCGGGCCGGGTGTCCCCCGCCCGCGTCCGGTAGTAGCCGCCGGCCTCCCGCACGATCAGCGAGGTCGCCGCGAAGTCCCAGATGTACCCGCTGCTCTGCACCGCCACATCCAGATCACCCCGGGCCACGAGCAGCGGCGGGTGCAGCCGCCACGGCCGCCCCGGAATCGCCGCCAGCAGCACATCCACCTCGGCGACCGACGGCAGCGGCACGACGCTGAGCCGAACATCCGGAGCCGCCGGCTCGGCCGCGCCCACGCTCACGCTGATCTCTGGAGCGGCCGCCCCCACCGCGAGCCGCCGGGCCGACCCGAGGTCATCGAGCGGCGCCTCCCAGGCGCCACCGTCACGTTCGGCCCAGAACACCCGCCGCTGGGCCGGAATCACCGCGACCCCGGCGACGATCTCGCCCTCGTCCTCCAGCGCGACCAGCACCAGCCAGCGATCGTCCCCGGCGACGAACAGCGCCGTCCCGTCGATCGGATCGACGATCCACCGCCGCCCAGCGTCCCCCGACTGCCCGCCCTCTTCACCGAGCACGGCGTCATCGGGCCGCTCCGCCGACAGCACCGTCCGGATCTCCGCCTCAACGGCCCGATCCGCCTCGGTGACCACGGTCCCGTCGGGCTTCATCTCCTGCCGCAGCCGGGCCAGATCGGCGAACCAGCGCATCCCGACCGCGGCGCCGGCCAGAGCCGCCCGCCGCGCAACCTGAAGATCGTCACCCACAATGTTCATCAGACCACGGCCCGCTACCCCGGGCACGCAACCACACCTTCGGCCACCCAACGTTCACCATTTGCCACGGCTCGAAGGGGGTGGCCTGACACAGTGGATGCCCCGGTTGCAAGCGAGGTACCGCTGACGCGTCTCCTACTCGTAGGACGACGACGCCGCGCTGCGGGGTTGCCGCGGCTGACCTGGACGACGCCGATCTCGCGCTCGCCCGGACGATCTACGAGTACGTCGTGCGCGACCGGTCTCCGCCCGGGGACGACGCCCTCGCCTACGTCGAAGATCGACGGACGACGGACGACGGACGGTCCCGGTCGGCCACACCTCCCGCTCCGGGACGACGACGGCGCTCACCCGAGGGTGAGCGCGTACAGGGTCGAATGTCATGTCCAGCGCCGCGGGCAGGTCAGGCGGTGATCCACTCCGTGGCGACCCGCCGCCCGGACACGTCGCACTCGATCCGCACCGGACCGGTTCGGGCCGACGGGAACGAGAAGCACCCGACCTCGTCGGCGGTGGTCTCGGCGACCGGGCCGCTGGCGTCGAGCAGCCACACCCGGCCCGGCTCGGGCGGGATCAGCTGCCCCTCGATGCCCTCGTCGCTGATCTCGATCTCGACCCGGATCTCGCCGAGGGAGAAGACCAGGCTGCGCGGGGCGCCCGAGATCGGGCCGCGGACCGCGGCGAGACCGTCCACCCGGGAGTCGTAGGTCAGCGCGGCCAGCGCCTTGTCCAGGTCGGTCACGTGGTAGGCGAAGACCAGCCGACCGGCCGCCATGATCTGCTGCTCGAGCGGCTCCGGGCGTACCGCGTCGGCGATGTCGCGCATCAGCTCGTCGTCGTCGCTCCAGTTACGCCAGGGCATCACGGACACCTTCCCATCTGTGCGGATCGATCCGCCTCGAGATATGCCCGCACGGCGTCTGTATCACGCAGCTTTTCGAGCACTCGGCTGCGGGTCGGCCCGATGCTGCCGATCGGGATGCCGAGGATCCGGCTGATCTCCGCGTATGAGTAGGGCGGGTCGGCGGACAGCATCAGCAGCAGCTCACGTTGTTGAGGGGCCAGTTCGCCGAGGCCGTCGAGCAGCACCTGCCGGCGCTCCACCGCCAGCAGCATCTCGTCGACCTCCGGCGCGGCGGACCGGTCCTCCCGCATGGTCATCGGGTCCACGGCCACGCTCCGGCCGTTGACCCGCAGGTATCGCTCGCACTCGTGGCGCGTCGTGGTGGCCAGCCAGCCCGGCAGGGCGGCCGGTTCCCGGATCTGTCCCAGGTGTTCGACCAGGCGCAGCCAGACCAGTTGGCTGACGTCCTGGGTGTCGGCCGCGGAGAGCCGGTAGTGCCGGATGACGTACGCGACCAGTCCGGCGAACCTCCGTACCAGCTCGTTCCACGCGTCCTCATCGTGATCGATGCTCGCTTTGACCAGCTCGGACAGGTCCCAGTCGTGCATGTCCGATGTGTCTGATGCCATGTCGTCCCCGCTCTGCCGCGACGTGGACCGGACGGCCCCCCAGCCGTCCGGTCCATCACTTGGTCCGGAGCCGTGCACGGGATCAACCGAGCCCCTGCAGGATCCGCATCGCCTTGCCGTACCCGGCGATCGCCTTGCCGAAGTCGTCCAGCCTGTCGACGGCCGCGCGTGGCTCCAGGCCCTCTTCCTGGCAGATCCGCGCGACCGCGCCGGCGATCTGGGGCGCCGCGAACGACGTCCCGCTCCAGAATGCCCACGCGTCGGTCCCGAAGGAGTCGGGCGAAGGGTCGAAAACCGGCGACTCGACGCCGCTCACGTAGGTGGAGCGGATGCCTTCGGCCACCGCCGAGAAACGTACCTTGTCGCCGTAGGACGACCACGGCGCCGGCGTGAGATACGCGGTCAGCCCGGCCACCGACTCGACACCGTCCAGGTCGGCCGGCCACACCTTGGCCTGGTCGCCGTGGTTGCCGGCGGCCGCGATCAGCACCGTCCGGCCCCCGGACTCGTCGAGCACCCTGCGGACGGCGGCCTCGGTGGCCGGCGGTGGCAGGTCGTCGACGGTGCGTACGCCGAGCGACAGGTTGATCACCTGGGCACCGTCCTCATGGGCCTGCAGGATCGCCTCGGCGATGTCGTAGTCGGTGGCGAAGCCGTCGGTGTCGGCCGCGCGGTACATGCTCAGCTCGACCCCGGGCGCCACCCGCGCGATGATGCCGGCCACGAAGGTGCCGTGCCCGGCCTGGTAGTCGAGCAGCCCGTCCGGCCCGGCGGGCAGGACGTCGAGCTCGTCGATGTTGTCGTCGCGCCGCTCGACCGCGTTGAGCCAGCCGTCGTCGCGCGTCGCCCGCGGAATGCCGGTGTCGATCACCGCGACCTTGATCGGAGCGTGACCGGACCCGCGGGGCAGAGTCGCGGGCCCGGCCACGCTGTCCGGGGCCGGCGGCGCGGCCAGTTCGGGGCCGCCGGTCAGGGTGCCCAGGCCGGCCGTCGCCGGGTCGGGCGTCGGCTCGGGCGGCGGGGGCGTGGGCTCGGGACCGCCGACGCCTTTGCCCACCGCGGCCATCGTGGCCAGGTAGTTGGGGAAGGCGGCGAGCTTGGCCGCCTCGCTGGCGGAGACCACGGCGTCGAGGTCGGTGGGCGCGGCGGCGGGTCGCCGCACCAGCACATTCCGGGTACGCCCGGAGCCGTCCCGCGCGGACTCGTAGTCGCCGAACAGCGATTTCGCCTCGTCGGCGGCCCACGTCTCGGACGGCAGCACCACCTCGCCGCGGGCCCGCAGGCTGACCGTGCCGTCGCGGCGGCCCCGGAACTCGAGCTGGGGCCGGGCCTGGTCGCCGCAGCGCCGGCCGATCAGGATGCCGAGCAGGCGCTGGTCGTTCGCGGCGGTGCCGGCGCCGAGCTGGCCGGTCTGCTGCGCCAGCGTCGCCCTGAGCCGGGCGGCGTCGGCCGGCCCGTAGGATTCGGGATAGTCCCCCTCAAACGCGTAGCCCAGGCGGTCTTGCTCGAATCTCATGGCGTGTCCCCGGTCATTCGCACGGCGGAAGTTGGTCTTTTGGCAGAAGTAGAGACGCCAGTCGACCTCGTGATACACGCCAGGCGTGTCCACGAGGGAATAATTTCGGATCCCCGCCGCTACGGCTCGGTCGCAGCCGATCTCGTGCGGCGGGCGCGGCGGTCCGGTCCGCCCGCGGCACTGGCCCTCGCACTGCGCGCCCAGGCCTGGGGACACCGCGCGCTGTTCGCCGCGGCCGAGGCGAAACGCCTGCTCGACGAGGCCGCGACGGTGGCCCGGCGACACCGGCTCGACCACGTCCTGGCCGAGGTCCTGATGACTCGGTCGGTGGTCAATCAGGAGCTGGGCAACATGGCCGGCGCCTCCCGTGACCTTGATCACGCCAGGCCGATCGTGGCCGCGGACCAGGCGATCGAGCTGGCCTTCCAGCGCGCGGTGCTGGACCAGAACCTCGGCCGGCTGGGCCCGGCGGCCGAGGCGTACCGAAGCCTGCTGGCCGACGACGGGCTGTCGGCGCGGCTGCGCGTGGTGGCCGGCAACAACCTGGCCATGATCGAGTCGCAGCACGGCCGGCACGCCGACGCGCTGCGGTTGCTGGCCGACGCCGGCCGGGCCGCCCCGGGTGTCGGGCCGGCCCACGTGGCGATGGTGAGCGAGACGCAGGCCTGGGTGACCGTGCACGCCGGCCGGCTGGGCGAGGGCATCCGGCTCTTCGACGAGGCCGCTCGCGCGCACGAGGCCGCCGGGCTGCCGCTGGGCGAACACTACGTGGAGTACGCGGACGCGCTCATCGACCTGCGCCTGATCCCCGAGGCGGCCGGCGCCGCGCAGGCCGCCGCCGCCGAGTTCGAGCAGCACGGCGTGCCGCTGATGGGCTCCGAGGCCGAGCTGCGGGTGGCTCAGCTGGCCCTGCTGGCGGGCGACCCGGAACGCGCCGAGGAGGCGGCCACGGCGGCCGCGCGCAGCTTCGACCGGCAGGGCCGGCGGGCGTGGAAGGCCCGGGCGGCGCTGGTCCGGGTGGAGGCACGGTTGCAGGCGGGCACGGCCGGCGGCGGCGACCTGCGCGAGGCCCGGCGGATCTGCCGGACCCTGGAGGAGCAGGAGACCTGGGCGTACGCGGTGGACGCGTACGTGATCGCCGGCCGGCTGGCCGCCCGCCTGGGCCGTCGCACCGACGCGGTCGGCCTCTGGGAGCGGGCCGCCGAGCTGGGCCGCAAGAGCCCGGTGCTGGTCCGGATGCGCGGGAGCGTGGCCGGGGCGAACGCCGCCGCGATCCGGGCCGACGACGCGGGCGTCCTCGCGTACTGCCGTAGGGGTCTTTCCGATCTGGCCCGGCACCGGACCGCCCTGGCCTCCGTCGAGCTGCGCGTGCTGGCCTCGGGACACGGCGCCGAGCTGGGGCAGCTCGGTCTCGAGGTGATGGTCCGGGGCGGATCGGCGCCGCGCGCGCTGGACTGGATGGAGCGCACCCGGGCGGCCGCGCTGCTGGCGGTCGAGCCCCCGGACGGCGCCGACGGTGACGACCTGGACGAGCTGCGCGGCCTGCACGCCGAGCTGGAGAGCCTGACCACCGAGGGCGACCGGCAGCTGGCGCCGCCGGAGCCGCTGGTCGCCAAGCAGAAGACCATCGAGGACCGGATCCGCCGGGCGAGCTGGCGGCGCCGGGCCGGCGACCAGGCGGTGACCAGCCCGATCCGACCGGCCCGGCTGCGGTCCGAGCTGGGCGGCCGGGTGCTGGTCGAGTACGCGAACCTCAAGGGCGATCTGGTCGCGGTGGTGGTCGAGCCGCGCAACAGCCGGCTGGTCCGGCTCGGCCCGGTGGCGGCGGTGCTGAGCCAGGTCCGCACGCTGTTCTTCGCCCTGCGCCGGATGACCCAGGAGCTGCCCGAGTCGTCGCTGGCCGCGGCCCGGCTCAGCGCCGACTCCCGGGTGGCCCGGCTGCGCCGGATGCTGCTGGCCCCGCTCGGCCTGCCGCCGGACGCCGAGCTGGTCGTGGTCCCGGTCGGTCAGTTGCACGGCATCCCGTGGTCGGCGCTGTGGGACCAGCCTCTGTCGCTGGCCCCGTCGGCCGGCGTGTGGGCTCGAACGGCCGCCGCCGCGGACCGGATGTCCCGGCGGGCCGGCCGGAACGGCGGACCGGGCCCGACGGTGCTGGTCGAGGGGCCGAGCCTGCCCGGCGCGACGACCGAGGTGCTGCGGCTGCGCGAGCTGTACCCGGCGGCGACCGCGCTGAGCCCGCCGCAGAGCACGTCCGGCGAGGTGCTGCGCCTGCTCGACGGCGCGGCCCTGGTGCACCTGGCCTGCCACGGCTGGCTGCGCGCGGACAACCCGCATTTCTCCTCGCTGGTGCTCAGCGACGGCCCGCTGACCGTGCGGGAGCTGCACACCAGCGGGGTGGCACCGCACCGGCTGGTGCTCGCCTCCTGCCAGTCCGGCGCCGATGTCGCGTACGCCGGGGACGAGGTCGTGGGTTTCATCAGCTCGCTGCTGGCCCGGGGCACCGCGGGCGTGGTGGCCAGCGTCGCCGCGGTGCCCGACGTGGCCGCGGTCGACCTGATGTACACCCTCCACGAGCACCTCGCCGGCGGGCAGACGCTGGCCCGGGCCCTGCACGCCGCGCGCTCCGAACTGGACCGAACGGAGGCGGCCAACTACGTCAACTGGTGCACCTTCAGCGCCTACGGAGCGGCTTGATCACCCTCCGAAGTCGATGTATCAAGGCCGACAGTCAGGTCTCTGACTCTGCGTGGATGTCGGACTGGAGCACGACAAGCACAACGGTTCTGGGCACCGGCGGCAGGCCGCCGTGCTCTTCGCAGATCTGACCGGCTTCACCGCGCTGGTCGAGACGGTCGAACCCGAGATCGTCTATCAGGTGGTGCGACCGCTCATGGATGACCTGGTGGCGATCGCGGAACGGCACGGCGGCGAGATCCAGCAGGTGCTGGGTGACGGGTTCATGTGTGTCTTCGGCCTGCGGGAGACGGCCGGCGACGAGGCCGACCGGGCGGTACGAGCGGGGCTGGCACTGGTTGCCGCCGGTGGCAGCCGCGCCGTTCGTCCGTCGGTGCACGCGGGGGTCGAGTGGGGCGAGGTCTTCGTGACCCCGTCGTGGCCGCCCGCGGGGTACGGCGTGTGGGGACGCGCCGTCAACCTCGCGCAGCGGTTGTGCGGCCTGGCCGGTCCGGGCGAGTTGCAGATCGGGCCGGGGGCGTACGCGGTGGCGGGTCGCGTCAACGGGGGGGTCCCGACCGGGCCGGCCCTCCTCAAAGGGATCCGGCAGCCGGTGCTGAGTCACCGGGTGCCGGCCCGCGGCGGGCGGGCCGGCGGGCCGTTACAAGCTCGTCTGATAGGCCAGCACGCCCCGGTTGACCGCGGTGATCGCCTTGCGGGCGGTGTCGCGGACGCCGGGCGAGGCGGAGGACGCGTCGCGTAGCTGGGTGAGCAGGTCGAGGACCTGTCTCGCCCAGCGTACGAAGTCACCGGCGGGCATCTCCGAGTCGTAACTGGTGGAGCCGCTGGACAGCACCCGGGCCAGCGGCTCGCCCTTGGCCCAGCGATAGATCGGCCAGACGAAGCCGGTGTCGGGCTCACGGGTCAGCGACAGACCGTGCTCGGCCTCGTCGGACTCGATCTCACCCCACAGCTTGGCGCACGCCTCGACCGCGGCCATCGTCGCTCCCTTGGGGACCGAGACGCGCTCGTCGCTCTCCCGGCGCGACTCGTAGAGCACCATGGACACGGCGCCGGCGAGTTCCTCGGGGGTCAGGTCCTCCCAGACGCCGCGGCGCAGGCACTCGGCCACGAGCAGGTCGGCCTCGGTCCAGATCCGGCCGAGCATCCGGCCCGCCTCGGTCACCTCGCCGTCGGCGGTGAGGTAGCCGCGGGCGGCGAGGATCGCGCAGACCCGGTCGAACGTACGCGCCAGCGAGCCGGTGCGGCCGGCCACCTTGGAGCGCAGCGCGTCGGTGTCGCGGTCGAGCCGGTGCCGCCGCTCGGCGACCCGCGCGTGGTCTTCGCGATCGGAGCAGGCGTGGCAGGGATGTTGCCGCATCTGCACCTTGAGCAGCGCGATCTCGGCGTCCTCGGCCGCGCCCGCCTGGGGGTTGTTGCGTTTGCGCCGCGCGTCGCCGTGGCGTTCGAGGCCGGTGGTGGCGATCAGCGCGGCCAGGTCACGTCGCGCGCCCGGCGACCGCGGGTTGAAGTGTCGTGGCACCCGGATCCGGTCGAGCACCTCGACCTCGCCGTTGAACTCGCCGCCGCTCACCCGCCCGGCCCACCGGTCCTGGGTGACGACCAGCGGCCGGGGCTCGCTGAACCCGCCCGCGCCCGGGTCGACCACCACGGCCAGCCCGGCCCGGCGCCCTTGCGGCACCCGGATCACGTCGCCGATGCGCAGCTTCTGCAGCGAGGCCGCCACGGCCGCCCGGCGCTGGGCGGTGCCCTGCCGGGCCAGCGCTTTCTCCCGGTCGGCGATCGCCACGCGCAGCGCGAAATACTCCTCGAAGTCGCCGTGGTGGCAGGTCATGTCCCGGTCGTACGACTGGATCGTCTCGGCGTTGCGCTGCACCTGCCGGGCCAGCCCGACCACCGACCGGTCGGCCTGGAACTGCGCGAAGGACGACTCCAGCAGCTCACGTGACTTGTCGGCGCCGACCGACCCGACCAGGTTGACGGCCATGTTGTACGACGGGCGGAACGACGACCGCAGCGGGTAGGTGCGGGTGGACGCCAGCCCGGCGACGTGCCGTGGATCGACATCGGGGTTCCACAGCACCACCGCGTGGCCCTCGACGTCGATGCCACGCCGCCCGGCCCGGCCGGTGAGCTGGGTGTATTCCCCCGGCGTGAGGTCGACGTGGGCCTCGCCGTTGAACTTGACCAGCCGTTCCAGCACCACGCACCGGGCCGGCATGTTGATGCCCAGGGCCAGCGTCTCGGTGGCGAACACCGCCTTGACCAGGCCGCGGACGAAGCACTCCTCGACCGCCTCCTTGAAGGCCGGCAGCATGCCCGCGTGGTGGGCCGCGACGCCGCGTTCGAGGCCGTCGAGCCACTCCCAGTAGCCCAGAACGGTCAGGTCTTCGCCCGGGATGCTCGCCACCTTGGCCTGGGCGATCCGGCGGATCTCGGCCCGCTCGTCGGCGCCGGTCAGCCGCAGGCCCGCGCTCAGGCACTGTTGCACCGCGGCGTCGCAGCCGGCGCGGCTGAAGATGAAGACGATGGCGGGCAGCAGCCCCGATCGGTCGAGCCGGTCGATCACCTCGGCCCGTGGCGGCGGCGTCCAGCGCCGGCCGCGCCCGCGCGGACCGGCGGCGCGGTCGGTCAGCTCGAGCCGCCGCTGCATCTCGCGCGAGTAGCGCAGCAACTCGGGGTGCACGTCGTGCTTGCGGGCGGCGTCGGCGTCGTGGAACAGGTCGAACATCCGCTTCCCGACCAGCACGTGCTGCCACAGCGGGACCGGCCGGTGCTCACTGACGATGACCCTCGTCTCGCCGCGCACGGTGACCAGCCAGTCGGCGAACTCCTCGTAGTTGCTGACCGTCGCGGACAGCGAGACCAGGGTCACCGAGCCGGGCAGGTGGATGATGACCTCTTCCCAGACCGCGCCCCGGAACCGGTCGGCGAGGTAGTGCACCTCGTCCATCACCACGTAGGCCAGCCCGTTGAGGCTGGCCGAGCCCGAATAGAGCATGTTGCGCAGCACCTCGGTGGTCATCACCACCACGGGCGCGTCCCCGTTGATCGCGTTGTCGCCGGTCAACAGGCCGACCCGCTCGGCGCCGTAGCGCTGCACCAGGTCGTGGTACTTCTGGTTGGACAGCGCCTTGATCGGGGTGGTGTAGAAGCACTTTCGGCCGCCGCCGTTCAGCGCCAGATGCACCGCGAACTCGCCCACGACCGTCTTGCCGGCGCCGGTCGGCGCGCACACCAGCACGCCGCTGCCCTTCTCCAGGGCCTCACACGCCTCGCGCTGAAAATCGTCCAGGTCGAACCCGACGTCCTGCATGAAGTCGTCCAGCGCGGGAAACTCGGCGACCCGGGCCGCCCGCCGTCTCGACTCCGCGTAACGCTCCGCGGGACTCGTCATGGCTCAACAGTAGGCCGTATGTGTGACAGCTTGCGATCCCGATGGTTGCCTGCGGGGGTGTCGTGGGCAGTCGGTATGGTTCGAGGCGTGCCGGAAACTGAGCATCGTCCCGTTGATGCCGTGCTCTTCGACTTCCACGGCACGCTCGCCCAGGTCGAAGACCCGGTCGCCTGGGTGGTCGCGGCGGCCGCGTCGTGCGGCGCCGCGCTCGACCGGGGCCGGGCCACCGTTCTCGCCGACCGCCTGGTCACCGCGGGCCGCGCCGGCGGTCCCCTGCCCCACCGCGTGCCACCCCATCTGGCCGAATACTGGGCCGACCGCGACCTGTACGAACACAGTCACCGCGCCGCCTACACCGGCCTGGCGTCGACCGTCCAGACCGACGTCGAGGGTCTCGCCGACGCCCTGTACGACCGCCTGCTCGGCCCCGACGGCTGGCTGCCCTATCCGGACACCGAGCCGACGCTGCGCACCCTGCACGACGCCGGCATCCGGGTCGGCGTGGTCAGCAACATCGGTTTCGACATCCGCCCCCATTTCGCCGCCTGGGGCCTCGACGCGCTGGTCGACGCGTTCGCGCTGTCCTACGAGGTGGGCCGCTGCAAGCCCGACCCGGCCATCTTCCTGCGCGCGTGCGGCATGCTCGGCGCTGATCCGGAGCGGACCCTGATGGTCGGCGACACCCCGGCCGACGCCGGCGCCGTCAAGGCCGGCTGCGCCGCCCTGGTCCTCCCGGCCGCCGAGCCCGGCCACACCAACGGCCTCGGCGCGAGCCTGGCCCTGGCCCGCTGTGCTTGATGGCTCCGCTTCGCTCCGCGGGCGATCGGCCCCTTGATGCCGTTGAGATGACTCACGGTTTTCTGACGCCCGCAAAGAGCGACGGGCGTCAGAAAACCGCGGGCCATCTCAACGACGGGCCGATCGCGGGACGGGGTCCCACCGCCACCACGGTCGGGGACGGACAACCGCCTACTTGAACTACTTCAACAGGCGGACGGCCCCGGGAACGCAGGTGATGGTCACCGGCAACGGGCCAGTTCGCTCGCCGTCGGCGTACCCGACGATGTCGTCCGCGTGGATCCGCACCTCGCGCGCGCGATAGGTGGTGACCAGCGGGTCGGTCACGTGGGTGCCCTTGATCAGGCGCGGGCGCAGCGTGGCCAGCTTGAACCGGCTCATCGGCGCGGCGACCACCACGTCGAGCAGCCCGTCGGTGGGGTCGGCGCCGGGCAGGATGCGCATGCCGCCGCCGTAGCTCTCGCACACCCCGATCGCGACCAGCACGCCCTCGAAGCCGCGGTCGACGCCGTCCAGCTCCAGCGCGTACACCCGGGGCCGCAACCGCGCCATCTCCAGCACCATCGCGATGTCGTAGCGCCGCGGCCCGCGTGGCCAGCGCAACCGGTTGGCGCGCTCGTTGACGATCGCGTCGAAGCCCGCCGCCAGCACCGCGCCGAACCACCGCACCTCGCCGTCGGTGCCTTCGATCCGGCCCAGATCAATGCGGTGGTGACGCTTCTCGGTCAGTGCGGCCGCGATCGCCTCGGCCGCCTTCAACGGCGCGAGGGGTACGCCCGTGCCGGCCGCGAAGTCGTTGCCGGTGCCGGCGGGGACCACGCCGAACGGCACGTCCCGCCCGGCCACGGCCTGCAACGCCTGATGCACCGTCCCGTCGCCGCCGACCGCGACCAGCGCGGCCACGCCCTCGGCCACGGCCCGATGGCAGGCCTTCTCGGCCTCCTCGGCCGTGGTCGCGTCGACCAGCTGAACCACCAGGCCGCTGGTCCCCAGCCGCTCGACGACCTGGGGAAGCAAGCCGCGGTGCCGGCCGCGCCCCGCAGAGGGGTTGGCCAGCACCGCGATCGTGTTGTGTGTCACAGGCAGAGAGGTTACCGGTCAGGTCATGTCGTCGAAACGGCGCTCCAGAGGCAGTGGCTTGGCCACCGGCTCCGGAGACTCGACGGAGGCCGGCCCGTCCACCCGATCGGCCGCGCCGACCGGCGTGCGATCGTCTTCCAGCGGCGACGTCTCGTCGTCGTCCAGCCCGGCGTAGATCTCCTTGTCGCGGCCCCTGCGCCGGTCGTTGATGAACGCCACCCCGGTCGCCGCCAGATAGAGCGCGACCATGCACAGCGCCAGCAGCGTCATGCCGAACGGGCCCGGGTCGGGCGTGGCGATCGCCGAGAAGCCGAAGGACAGGAACACCACGACCCGCCACCAGCTCAGCAGCCGGCGCGCGCTGACCACACCGGTGAAGTTGAGCATCAGCAGGATCAGCGGGAACTCGAACGCCGCCCCGAAGATCAGGATCATGCTGGTCACGAAGCCGATGTAGGCCCCGACCTCGAGCTGGGTGGTGTCGCCGATGACACCGGCCTCCATGATGAACGGGAGGCTGTGCGAGATGACGAAGTAGGCCAGCACGGCGCCGCCGATGAACAGCGGTGCGGCGATCGCCACGAAGACGTAGGCCCACTTGCGCTCGTGCTTGTGCAGGCCGGGGGCGATGAACGCCCACAGCTGGTAGAGCCAGACCGGCGCGCCGACGATGAGACCGACCCACAGCGCGATCTTCAGCCGGAGGACCAGACCGTCGGTGGCGCCGAGCACGACGAACCGGCACTTGCCGTCGATCCACGAGCTTTCCAGGCCGCAGTACGGCCCCTCGAGGATGTGGAACACCCACTGCGACACGATGAAGCCGACGATCAGGCCGACGACGATGCCGATGGAGGCGAAGAACAGGCGGTTACGCAGCTCCCGGACGTGCTCGATGAGCGTCATGGAGCCGTCGGAGGCCTGCTCGAACTTGGTCGGCCCCTGACGGCGCAGGGAGATCGCCACGACCGATCAGCGGTCGTTGGTGCGCTGCTGCACCGGGTCGACGTACGGCTGCTGCTGCGCCTGAGCCGGACCCTGGCCGTTGCGGCGCGGGTCGTGGATCTCAGTGGGCTGCAGCGGCTCGCGGGCGTGTTGTGGCTCCGCCTTCTCAGCGGTGTCGTTGTTGTCGTCCACCAGGCCCTTGGTCTCGGCCTTGATGATCCGCAGCGACCGGCCCAGCGAGCGCGCGGCGTCCGGCAGCCGCTTCGCGCCGAACAGCAGCACGAGGACGACGACGAAGACAATGATGTGCCATGGCTTGAGGGCGCCCATGGATAACTCCAGTCGGTCGGATCATGTCAGGGGTGTGCCGGGGTCCATCGTACGTGTGGTTTCGGCGATGTAACCGGTCGCGGTAGCTGTGTATTGGCCGGGTGCGGATGAAGTTCCTGACAACTCGGCCTTAACCGCACGTCAGGGACGTTCTACCCAGGCGTGTTTGCCGGTCGGTTCGCCATGGCCGGCCTTGATCAGGGCCAGCCGTTCCTGCATCGTGTCGGTCCGTTGCTGCATCCCGAGCAGAGTTTCCTGCAGCTGCTCGGCGTTGGCCTGCAGTTTCATCGCCTCGGCCTGGCGGCGCTGGAGGCGCTCACCGGCCCGGCGCAGGTTGCCCAGCTTGCCGAGCAGCGGCACGGCCACCACGGCCAGGATGATGAGGCCGAGGACGCCGGCCCCGATCAGGATCCACATCGTCACGGCCGTAAGACTACTTGCCTGGTGACGCGTACTGGTCGAGGGCCGTCGTCGCCTGCGCGCGGATCCGCTCGACCAGCTCGGCCGGGCCGGTCACGGTCACCTCGGGCCCGACGCTGCTGAGCAGCCGCTGCGCCCAGCCCAGGTCGGTCACCCGCATCGTGACCACCCACTCGTCGCCGTCCTCGCGGACCGACTCGACCGGGTAGTACTCGGTGATCCACCGCCCGCCGCGGCCGACCCGCATGGTCATCAGCGGCAACTCCGGCCCCGGGTGGAACACGCCGTCGCTGACGTCGGCCGGGGTCGCCTCGGCCGGCGGGCGGGCCGGCTCGTCCAGCTCGGTCCAGGCGTCGATCCGGTCGATCCGGAACATCCGGGTCGCCTCGGCCCGCCGGCACCACGCCTCGAGGTAGGCCTTGCCGCCGACCATCAGCATGCGCATCGGGTCGACCGTGCGCTCGGTCGTCTCGTCCCGGGCCGCAGTGTAGTAGGTCAAATGCAGAGCGTGGCGCCGGTCGACCGCCGCCCGGATCCGGTCGAGCCGTTCCGCGTCGGCCGGCAGGCGTACGGACACGGGCGCGCCGGCCAGGTCACCGGCAGCGTTCTCGATCTTGGCCAGGGCGCGCTCGATCACGTCGCGGTTACCCGTACCCGGCGTCTCGGCCAGCATCCGCAACGCGACGACCAGCGCGAGCGCCTCGTCCTGGGTGAGGCGCAGCGGCCGGTCGATCCCCGCGTCGTGGGTGATCGTCACCCGGTCGCCGTCCAGCACCATGTCGATCAGGTCGCCCGGGCCGTAGCCGGGCAGCCCGCACACCCAGAGCAGCTCCAGGTCGGAGCGCAACTGCGGCTCGGTGATCCCCAGCTCGTCGGCCGCGTCGGCCATCGCGATCCCCGGCCGGGCCATCAGGTACGGCACCAGGCTCAACAATCGGCCCAGCCGGTCGCCGGACGCCCGGGGCGGGGTCGTGCCGCGCTGCTGCGGTGGCATCACGCGGGCACCACGTGCTCGTGTCGCGCGACGATCTCCTTGAGCTGCTGGATGACCGCCTCGCGCAGCTCCGGCGGGCCGTCCGCGCGCACATCGGCGCCGTAGCCGACCAGCTGCGCGGCCAGCCGCTCCGGGTCGGAGTAGGGGATCGTCAGCACGTCGCCGTCCGGCCCGGGACTGGTCGCGACCGCCCAGCGCCGCAGGCCCGCCGCCCGCCCCGGCCGCACCGTCACGGTCGCCCGCCCGTTGTGGGCCACCGGCCCGGACCAGCGGGACACGTGCTGGATGAGGTCTTCGTTCTCGGGCGGGGTGTACGCGTCGGGGCGCCCGGTGAGGCGCACGTTGCCGACGATGCGGGAGAGCCGGAAGCTGCGGGAGGCCTTGCGGTCCCGGTCGTACCCCACCACGTACCACCGCCCCTGCCAGCACACCACGCCCCACGGCTCCACCCGCCGGGTGGCCGGCTCGTCCCGCTCGGGCACGCGGTACGAGAACGTCACCGCCCGCCGCTCGCGCGCCGCCGTGGTCAGCGGCCCGAACGCCGGGTCGACCGTCACCACCGGCTCCACGCCCAGGGTGGCCTGCGGGTCGACCTCGACACCGGCGGCCCGCAGCTTGGCCAGACCGGACGACGCGGCCGCGGCCAGACCGGCGTGTTGCCACAGCCGGGCGGCGATGCCCACGGCGGCGGCCTCGTCCGGTTCCAGCAGGATGTCCGGCAGCGCGTACTCCCGGTGGGCGATCCGATAGCCGATCTCGTCGTCGAACGCGTTCGGCCGCGCCATCTCGAGCGGAACGCCCAGCTCACGCAGCTCGGCCTTGTCGCGCTCGAACTTGCGCTGGAACGCCTCGTGGTCCTTGGGATCGTCCGCGTCGTGCTCGTAGCCGGGGACGGTCGCGGCGATCTGCGCGGCGGTCAGGAACCGTCGCGTGGACAGCAGGCAGATCACCAGGTTCACCAGGCGCTCGGTGCGGGTCCGCGACACGAGAAGACGCTAGCAGCCCCGAGGCGGCGCGGTTATCCGGCGACGCGCCTGGGCATGCTGATCAGGTGCCAGAAAGCAACACGACGCCGGTCGGCCTGGCCGGCGCGGCCGCACCCGTCGAGGAACAACAGAGCGAGAGCGTCGGCACGGTCGTCGTCGCCGGGCTCGCGAACCTGGTCATCGCCGTCGCCAAGCTGGTCGCCGGCATGGTCTCGGGCTCGGCGGCCATGCTGTCCGAGGCGGCCCACTCGCTGGCCGACACGGTCACCGAGGTCTTCCTCTACGTCGCGCTGAGGCGCGGCGGCAAGCCCGCCGACGAGCGACACCCGTTCGGGTACGGCAAGGAAAGCTTCGTCTGGGCCTTCATCGCCGCCCTGTTCACCTTCATCGGCGGCGCCGGCTTCTCGATCTACCACGGCGTCACCACGATCATCTCCGGCGAGCACAGCGGGCACTATCTGATCTCGTACATCGTGCTCGCGGTGTCCTTCATCGCCGAGGGCACGAGCTTCCTGAAGGCGCGCCGCCAGGTCCGCAACGAGTCGGAACGCTGGCAGACGACACCGTCCCGGTTCCTCCGGCTCACCCCGGACACCACGGTCAAGGCGGTCTACTTCGAGGACTCGGCCGCGCTGATCGGCCTGGTGCTGGCCGCCGTCGGCATCGGCCTGGCCCAGCTCACCGGCACCGAACTGTGGGACGGCGTCGCCTCGATCGCCATCGGCCTGCTGCTCCTGCTGGTCGCCGGCACGCTGGCCCGCAGCAACGTGTCACTGCTGGTCGGGCGGGCGGTGCCGCGGCGCATGCACCAGCAGATCGCCGACGACCTGGCCGCCATCCCCGTCGTCACGGCCGTGCCGACCCTGCTCACCATGCAGCTCGGGCCCGGCGACATCCTGGTCGCGGCCAAGGTCGACTTCGACGACAACGTCAGCGGCGCCGAGATCGAGGCCGCCTCCGACGACGCCGAACAACGCCTCCGCCACCGCTACCCCGGCATCCGGTACGTCTTCCTCGACCCGACGCGCGGATCGGCCGGACGCAACCATCGCGAGGGCGGCACCGACCTATAAAGTCCCGGTTCATGGTGCGCTGGCGGTCCGGAACGGTCCTTTCCCTCCGCCGGGCGTGGCACGGCGCCGTCGAACTGGACGTCGGCGTGGACGGCGCCACGGTTCGCGCCCTGGCGTACCCAGAACTGGTCGGAAAGCCTGTGACCGGCGACCGGGTGCTGCTCAATGTGGGCGCGCTGGTGATGGGCCTGGGCACAGGCGGGTACGCGATGGTCGTCGCCATCCCCGACCGCCTGCCCGCCGACCCGGTCTCGGCCGGCACCACCCGCGACGCCGGCCACCTGGTCAAGGCCCGCTACACGCCACTGCAGCCGATCCTGCTCGGCGTCGACGAGGAGGCCTCACCCCACCGAGGGCTGATGGAGTCGGCCGACTCCCTGGACGGCCTGCCCGTCGTCACGGCCGACCTGCATTCCGCGCTACCGGCGATCCTGGCCGCCATCCACGCCGACCGCCCCGCCGCCCGCGTCGCCTACGTGATGCTCGACGGCGGCGCCCTGCCCGCCTGGTTCTCCCGAACCCTGGACGGCCTGGCGTCTTCCCTGGCCGGCACGATCACCACCGGCCAGTCCTTCGGCGGCACCCTCGAGGCGAGCACCGTGCACACCGGCCTGCTGGCCGCCCGCCACGTCCTGCGAGCCGACGTGGCAATAGTCACGCAGGGCCCCGGCAACCTGGGCACCGGCACCCCCTGGGGCTTCTCCGGCGTGGCGGTCGGCGAGGCCATCAACGCCGCAGCCACCCTGGGCGGCCACCCCATCGGCTCCCTGCGCATCTCCTCGGGCGACGGCCGCGCCCGCCACCAGGGCATCTCCCACCATTCCCTGACCGCCTACGGCCGGGTGGCCCTGGCCCCCGCCGACATCGTGACCCCGGCCGACCTGCCCGCATCCCTCTCAGCCGGCCTGTCCTCCCTGACCCGCCACCACATCGTCCCCGTCCCCACGGACGGCCTGGAGCAGGCGCTGCTCGCCTCCCCCGTGCCGTTGTCGACGATGGGCCGCCCGTACCCGGAAGACCCTTGGTATTTCCTGGCCGCCGCAGCCGCGGGCCGACACGCGGCCAGCCTCATCTGACCCGCGCCAGAACCAGAACGTCAGCGCGCCGGGTGAGCGATCCGTCACGACGTCGGCCACCGCCAGTGACAGCCCCTCCCCACCTTCGGCCCGCCTCCACTGCCGCCAAATGAACTCCAGCCCGGCCGCCTCGGAACAGTTCCGCGGCACCGTAGTGCCCTCGGGGATCCGCGGGTCCTCAGCCGCCGCCCGCACGCAATCAACGTCGTTCTCCCGCCACCGACGCAGCCGCCACAACCTCGTCAGCAAGGTCCGGCTCGGGATAGATCAGCACGACAATCCGACGCTACGCGGAGTCACGCCTGTGGATAACGCCCCCGATTCGTCACACCCATCCGCTACATTCCTACCCACCCAGAGGGGTGGGGGGCGGCGGCGGTGCGCGCACTCCGATTTAAAGATCAACACCGTCGTTTCCCCAGGCCAGCGCGCTTCCGGCTGGCCCCGCTCGTCCTGCCCGCTCAGAGACTCGGGGTGCCACGCGGCCCCGAAATGCGCTCTCCACCAAGACGCCGCCACGGTTTCCACGTCCGCTCTTGAGAAGCTCGACCACGCACGCAGAATGAAGGGCGCGCGGCTCTGTTCTGGCCGCCCGCGGCCTTGGAGCCGCGCGCCCGCCCCCGGCGGGAGCGACGGTCAGCACCACCCACCCAGCGACGACATCACGCACTTGATCCTGAAGTTGACCCGGCGGCTTCCGTGCGGGGCAGCAGGAACACCAGCGCCAGCAACCCGGCCACGCAGCAGCCGACGATGTACCAGCTGATGCCGACACTCGATCCCGTCTCCTGGAGGATCTTCGTGGCGATCAGCGGCGCCGGCCCGCCCGCGATCACCGACGCCAGCTGATAGCCCAGCCCGGCGCCCGAGTACCGCAGGTTCGCCCCGAACCGTTCGGCGATCAGCGCCGCCTGCGGCCCGTACTGCATGTCGTGGAAGATCAGCGAGATCACGATCGCGAGCAGGATCAGGCCGGACGACTTGGTGTCGAGGAGGCCGAAGTACGGGAAGGCGAAGGCGCCGGTCAGCACGATGCCGACGCCGTAGACGCGTCTTCGGCCGAAGCGGTCGGAGAGGTGGCCGAAGAGCGGGACGCTGATGACGCCGATGGTGGCGGCGATCAGGATGTCGTCGAGCAGGCCGTCGCGGTTCAGGCCCAACTGCTTGGTTCCGTACGTCAGGACGAAGCTGGTGAACAGGTAGAACGGCGCCTGTTCGCCGAGCCGGACCAGGGCCGAGCCGAGGATGGTGCGCCACTCGGTGCGGATCACCTCGACCAGCGGGCGGCGGGCCACCGCGCCGGTGTCGACGACGGCGGTGAACTCGGGGCTCTCCATCACCCGCAACCGCACGTACAGGCCGATGCCGATCAGCACCACGCTGAGCAGGAACGGGATCCGCCAGCCCCAGCTGTCGAAGGACGGGCCGGTCCAGTCGCTGGTCAGCCGGACCACGCCGGTCGAGGTGACCAGTCCGAGCGGCACACCGACCTGCGGCCAGCTGGCGAAGAACCCGCGCCGGCCGGGTGTGCCCCATTCCATCGACAGCAGCACCGAGCCGCCCCATTCGCCGCCCACGCCGATGCCCTGCCCGATGCGCAGCAGGACGAGCAGGACGGGCGCGGCGTACCCGATGGACCCGTACGTCGGCAGCACGCCGATCAGCGTCGTCGTGACACCCATCAGCAGCAGCGTGGCGATGAGGGTGGCCTTGCGGCCGATCCGGTCGCCGTAGTGCCCGAAGATCGCCGCGCCGACCGGCCGCGCCACGAACCCCACGAACTGCGTGCCGAAGGACAGCAGGATGCCGGTGAAGGGGGCGTGGTTGGGGAAGAACAGTGCCGGAAAGATCAGCGACGCGGCCGTGTTGTACAGGAAGAAGTCGTACCACTCGATGGTGGTCCCGACGGTGCTGGCGACAACTGCGCGGCGGCGGTGCGCCGGGACGACGGTAGCCATGCCTCAATATCGGCCAACATCAATACCAAGGCAAGCGATTCGGGGGTACGGTGCGGATCACGCATGTGGATCTTCGGCTTGGTCCCGGGCGGCCGTCAGGATGTGATGATCAGGTAGAGCCAGCCGGCCACGATGACGCCCAGGACGGCGGCCAGGACCCAGGTGGGGACCTTGTGGCCGCCGGCGCGGTTCCGCTTGATCTCGTCGCGGATCCGTGCGCGCCGGCGTTCCACCCGGCCCCACATCACGTCTTCGATGGTGCGTTCCGGCTTGGCCGCCTTCTTCTGCTCGGACAACGCCATCACATGCTGGCGATGAGACGTTCGACGCGCTCGTCGTACGCCCGGAACGGGTCCTTGCAGAGCACGGTGCGCTGAGCCTGGTCGTTCAGCTTGAGGTGCACCCAGTCGACGGTGAAGTCGCGGCGCTTCTCCTGGGCGTGCCGGATGAACTCGCCGCGGAGCCGGGCCCGCGTGGTCTGCGGCGGCGTCTCCTTGGCCTCGTAGATCTCGAGGTCGTTGGCGATCCGGTCGACCTGCTTACGCTTCTCCATCAGCGCGTACAGGCCGCGGCCGCGCCGGACGTCGTGGTAGGCCAGGTCGAGCTGGGCGATCCGCGGGTGGCTCATCGGGATCTGGTGCTTGGCCTGGTAGCGCTCGATCAGCTTGAGCTTGCTGACCCAGTCGATCTCGCGGGAGACCGGGTCGAGGTTGCCGGACTCGATCGCGTTGAGGACCCGGCCCCACAGCTCGACGACCCGCTTGGCGGTCTGGTCGCCGCCCCGGCGCTCGACGAACTCGGTCGCCTTGGCCAGGTATTCCTGCTGGATCTCGAGCGCGCTGACCTCTTTGTTGTTGGCCAGGCGGATCTTGCGGCGGCCGGTGGTGTCGTGGCTGACCTCGCGGATGGCCCGGATCGGGTTCTCCAGGCTGAGGTCGCGCATGACCACGCCCGCCTCGATCATGCGCAGGACGATGTCCGCGCTGCCGACCTTGAGCAGCGTGGTGACCTCGTTCATGTTCGAGTCGCCGACGATCACGTGCAGGCGGCGGTAACGCTCGGCGTCGGCGTGCGGCTCGTCGCGGGTGTTGATGATCGGCCGGCTGCGGGTGGTGGCGCTGGAGACGCCCTCCCAGATGTGCTCGGCCCGCTGCGACAGGCAGAAGACGGCGCCCCGCGGGGTCTGCAGCACCTTGCCGGCGCCGCAGATGAGCTGGCGGGTGACCAGGAACGGGATCAGCACGTCGGCCAGCCGGCCGAACTCGCCGTGCCGGCTGACCAGATAGTTCTCGTGGCAGCCGTACGAGTTGCCGGCCGAGTCGGTGTTGTTCTTGAACAGGTAGATCTCGCCCGCGATGCCCTCGTCGTGCAGCCGCTTCTCGGCGTCGACGAGCAGCCCCTCGAGGATCCGTTCACCGGCCCGGTCGTGGGCGACCAGATCGGTGACCGAGTCACACTCGGGCGTCGCGTACTCAGGGTGGGAACCAACGTCGAGGTAGAGCCGGGCACCGTTGCGGAGGAACACGTTGCTGCTGCGGCCCCAGGACACCACGCGACGGAACAAGTACCGGGCCACCTCGTCCGGGGAGAGCCGCCGCTGCCCCCGGTACGTGCACGTGACGCCGTACTCCGTCTCCAGGCCGAAAATTCGCCGCTCCATGCCGAAACACTAGCCGCCCCAGACCCGTGATTGGCAGTCACAACCCGCGCTTTCGCCGTTCCGATGCGTAACCGTGCCGAAGATCATGGCCGCCACCTGCACATTCACTCGCCCGACGGACTCTGAGGCAACAATGGTTCCGTGCCGGTTTCGAGTTGGCTCGGGCGCCTGAAGTGCTCGTCGAGCTGAGCGCTCCGCACGAGGGAGAGCAGGTGATCTCTTCGGTCGGTCGTCCCCCACCCCTCCGGATCCGCGCCGGGAAAGGCGAGGTCACCGCGCCGGTAGGCGGCCGCGACGTCGGCCACGCCGTCAGCGGGACGGTACCTGGGCCTCCATTCCGGGAAGGTCGTGGTGAATCGATCGAAAGCGACGCTGTACGTCCGCGCGTCCTCGGATCCCACGTTCATGATCTGCGCCTCAGGAAATGTGCCGGACACCAGGTCGGCCACATCGGAGACCCGGAAGTTCTCGCCGGGCCGGCCCACATTGAAGATCCTGCCGGTGACCAGGGCGGGGTCGCCGGCAACGGTCGCGCAGATCGCCGCCGCGGCGTCGGCGACGTGCAGCATCGGCCGGATGGCGGCGCCCGTGCCGCTGGTGTTGATCCGCCCGAATCGCCATGCCGTGCTCACCATCCGGTTAACCATGAGGTCACTCCGGAATGACGGCGAATAGCCGTAGAGTGTCGCGAATCGTAGTGCGGTGGCACCGAATTCCGGACCGCCCAGGGCAAGCACGTCGCGTTCGGCATTCAGCTTGCTCGCGCCATAGGCGGTCAGCGGTTCCGGTGCGTAGTGCTCATCGGCGTAGACGTCCCCAGCCGCGCCGTAGACACTGCACGATGACGCGAGCACGAACGAGCGGACGCCGGCGTTCCGCGCGGCACGCGCGAATTCCGTTGTGGCGGCATGATTCAGCGCCTCGGTCGCCGTCGCCACGATCTCGCCGGAGGCGTCGTTGCAGACCGCAGCCAGGTGGACAACGGCGTCGAAGCCGCGGAGCTCGCCCTCCCCCAGGTCGCGGAAATCACACCGCTCCCCGGGCGTCCCGGGCGGGTCGAACCAGCCGGCATCGCACCCGCGAATCTCCAAGCCGCAACGCGAGAGCTCACGCTTGGTGACTTCTCCTAGGTAACCTCTGTCCCCGGTGAGTAGAACGCGCACGGAACTCCCCCTCGGCGGCCGCAATTGATCATGCTAGCAAGATGGTCACCGAAAGCAGGCCCGAGCGGGCCTCACATTGGACGCGCGTCACCGGCGCAGCGACTGAATTCCCGGCGACGGAACCGACGTTTACACCGTCTATTTCGGCGTTATGAATCTGTCGGCATATTCGTGTCCGGGTGACCTCGCAGCGAGCGCACACCGGTCCGCCTCCTCTCGAAGACGGACCGGCGACTACGGCCTTGCCCAAAGCGGTCTAGAAACGATCACTCATCGTTGGAGTCGGCGCCCTCGGAAGCGGCGCTCGTCGTGGGCTTGTCCTCGCCGGGAGCCGGAGCGCCGGCGTCGCCGGGCTCCTTCTCGGGCACGTCCTTGCCGCCCTCGAGCAGGCTCGTCAGCGCCGCCCCGGTGATGCGGCGGAAGGCACGGCCCTTGCGCGCGCGGTCGAGGACCGCCACCTCGAGCTGCTTGGCCTCGAGCTCGCGCCGGTTGCCGTTCTCGCCGCCGACGCTGCCCAGGGCCTCCACGGCCAGCTTGAGCGCCTGCGGGGCGTCGGCCGACGCGTCGTGCCGGTCCTTCAGCACCGCGGCGATGGCCTCGGCCTGGCCACCCATGGCCATGAAGCCGGGCTCGTCCATGACCGAGCCGTCGTAGGTGATCCGGTACAGCTCGTCCGCCTCCGGCGAGGTGCCGACCTGCGCGACGCAGATCTCCACCTCGTACGGCTTCTGGGTCTCGCTGAAGATGGCGCCGAGCGTCTGTGTGTACGCGTTGGCCAGCGCCCGCCCGGTCACGTCGCGCCGGTCGTAGGACAGCCCGAGCATGTCGGCCATCCGGATACCGGCCCGGCGCAGGCTCTCGAACTCGTTGTACCGTCCGACGGCCGCGAATCCGATCCGGTCGTACAGCTCGCTGATCTTGCGCAGCGATGTCAGGTTCTCGGCCACCAGCAGGATGCCACCGGTGTACGAGAGCACGACGGCGGACCGGCCCCGCGCGATGCCCTTGCGGGCGTACTCCGAGCGGTCCCGCTGGACCTGCTCGGGTGATGCGTAGAACTGCATGGCCACGGGTGGCTACTCCTTCTTCGGTTGTCTCGGCGCGGGGTCAGCCGCCCGGGTTCTCCATGCGTCCCGCGACCACCCGCTCGGCGACCGCGGTGATCTCGGTGTCGGTGAGGCGGTGGGTGCCGTCGGCGGTCGCCGTCATCACGACCGGGTAGATCTTGCGGGTGAGGTCGGGCCCGCCGGTCGCGGTGTCGTCGTCGGCGGCGTCGTAGAGCGCCTCGACGGCCAGCACGATCGCGTCCTCGGTGCTGACGCCGGCCCGGAACTTCTTCTTCAGCGCCGACTTGGCGAACAGCGAGCCGGAGCCGACCGCGTCGTACCCGGTCTCCTCGTAGAGCCCGCCGGCCACGTCGTAGCTGAAGATCCGGCCGGCCTTGGCCGGGTCGGCGGGCGTCAGGTCGTACCCGGCGAAGAGCGGCACCACGGCCAGGCCCTGCATCGCCGCGCCGAGGTTGCCGCGGATCATCGAGGCCAGCCGGTTCGCCTTACCGTCGAGGGACAGCATCGTGCCCTCGGTCTTCTCGTAGTGCTCCAGCTCGACCTGGAAGATCCGCATCAGCTCGATGCCGATGCCGGCCGTCCCGGCGATGCCGATGAGCGAGTACGCGTCGGCCGGGTGCACCTTCTCGATGTCGCGGCTGGCGATCAGGTTGCCCATCGTCGCCCGCCGGTCGCCGGCCATGATGACGCCCTCGGCGGTCTGGATCGCGATGATCGTGGTGCCGTGCGGCGCCAGATCACCGCCACTCAGCTGCGGCGGCACCGGCCGCCGCCCGGGCAGCAGCTCCGGGGCGGCCTTGGTCAGGAACTGCGTGAAGGAGGACGTCCCCGGCTCGAAGAACACATCTGGTAGACGCCCGGATGGATCAAAATCCGCTGCCACGTGGTTCCCTTCAAATACTCGATCGCGCTGGCCAGGAACAGCTGGTTGTCCCGGAACTGCCCAAGACCGCCGTTGCAGTTGAAGCACAATATCCCGCGGACCCAGCCGGTGCGATGGTCGTGATCGACGTGTTGAGGGTCGGCCGCGCCACAGATCGCACACACGCCACCTTGCTCCGCGAGCAACTCGTCGAAGTCAACCTGACCAATGCCATAACGACGCCGGAGGTGGTACTCCCGCGACCCGCCACGACGCTCCACACTTGCTTTGCCCCGAAAGTTGTGACAGGGCTTGCAGTAGCCGCCATAGCCGCCTCTGCCCGCCTTGCTCTGGGGAAAGTCCGTCAACGGCTTCGCGGCCTCACAGTCAGGGCAGTACCGGTGCCCGTCTGGCACCGTTCGCCCTTCGCGAACCTGGCGTCCAAACTTTTCCTGGACGCGCTTCGCGTAGCTCCGCTTGGACCGCTCGTTGAAGCAGTCCTTGCAATAGCTACCGCGGCCGCCTTTCCGCTTCGGGCTGGCGTGGAAATCGGTGAGTGGTTTGATCCCGCCGCAATCGCGGCACATCCGAACGCCGTCCCCCATCTTGGACGAGTCGGACATTAAGGATCACTCCCCGCCTTTCTGCACATATCCGCGCACAAATTCTTCAGCGTTTTCCTCGAGGACGGAGTCGATTTCGTCGAGCAGGTCGTCCACGTCCTCGGTGATCTCCGCGTGGCGCTCGGCCACCTCGGGGTTCGCCTCGGTGGTGACGTCTTCGATCTCCTGGTCGCTCTTGCCCTTGCCGGACTGGGACTGGCCGCCGGTGTCTCGGGTTGCCATCGGACTCCCCCTTCGTTCCCGCCCGCCTCAACGGGATGTTGAAAACCTACCTCGCCCGTACGACAAAACGCCTCACCGGCTCGTGATCACCTCGAGCAGATCCTTGGCGCTCTCGCACTTGTCGAACAAGGCCCCGACGTGCTTCTTGGTGCCGCGCTCGGGCTCCATCATCGGAACCCGGACGAGCGACTCCCGTCCGACATCGAAGATCACCGAGTCCCAGCTCGCCGCGACCACTTCGGACGCGTACTGGGCGAGGCACCGGCCGCGGAAGTAGGCGCGGGTGTCCTCGGGGGGCTCGACCATGGCGCGCCGCACGGCGTCGTCGTCGAGCAGGGTCTTCATCGAGCCCCGGGCCACCAGGCGGTGGTAGAGGCCCTTCTCCGGGCGCACGTCGGCGTACTGGAGGTCGACCAGCTGGAGCTTGGGCGACGACCAGCCCAGGTCCTCCCGCTCGCGGTAGCCCTCGAGCAGCCGCAGCTTGGCCACCCAGTCGAGGGTGTCGGAGCAGGTCATCGGGTCGCGGCCGAGCCGGTCCAGGATGTCCTCCCAGCGGTCCAGCACGTCGGCGGTCTGGTCGTCGATGTCGGCGCCGTACCGCTCGTCGCAGAACGCCTTGGCCCGCTCGAAATACGCCCATTGGAGGTCGAGCGCGGTCAGCCGGCGGCCGTCGCGCAGCCGCATCAGGTGCTTCAGGGACGGGTCGTGGCTGACCGCCTTGAGCTCGCTGACCGGGTCGGCGATGCCCAGCTCGCCGGTGAACACCTTCTCCTCGATCATGGCCAGCACCAGCGCCGAGGTGCCGACCTTGAGGTAGGTGGCGATCTCGGACAGATTGGCGTCGCCGATGATCACGTGCAGCCGGCGGTACTTGTCGGCGTCCGAGTGGGGCTCGTCGCGGGTGTTGATGATCGGCCGCTTGAGCGTGGTCTCCAGCCCGACCTCGACCTCGAAGAAGTCGGCGCGGGAGGAGATCTGGAAGCCGGACCCCGAGCCGTCCTGGCCGAGGCCGACCCGGCCGACGCCGGTGAAGATCTGCCGGGTCACGAAGAACGGGGTCAGGTGGGCCACGATGTCGGCGAACGGGGTCTGCCGGCGCATCAGGTAGTTCTCGTGCGAGCCGTACGACGCGCCCTTGTTGTCGGTGTTGTTCTTGTAGAGCTGAATGCGGTGGGCGCCGGGGATGGTGGCGGCCCGGCGGGACGCCTCGGCCATCACCCGCTCGCCGGCCTTGTCCCAGCGGACCACGTCCATCGGGTTGGTGCATTCCGGGGTGCTGTATTCCGGGTGGGCGTGGTCGACGTAGAGGCGGGCGCCGTTGGTCAGTATCACGTTGGCCAGGCCCAGGTCTTCGTCGGCGAGCGCGTCGGCCGGGTCGTAGGCGGCGCCGGAATAGGTGAAGCCGCGCGCGTCACGCAGCGGCGACTCCTCCTCGTAGTCCCAGCGGGCACGCCCGCCGCGGGTCAGTTCGGGTCGCGCGCCGTACGCGTTGACCACCTGCGAGGAGGTGACCATGGGGTTGGCGCCGGGCTGGCCGGGGACCGAAATGCCGTACTCGACCTCGGTGCCCATGATCCGTCGAACGCTCATGCCGCTGCTCCACCCGCCGTCATTGCCGTGCCCTTGTATCGAGCCTAGACGGTTCGCGTTCCCTTGACGCGCCGGGCAGTGCGCGCCGAAGCACGCTGCGTGCCCGACCAGCATATTTCGCGCTCAGCGTAGAAAAAAGCGGACGGAAGAAGCTTCCGCCCGCTCTTTCCCCACAAATTTTACAGGTACTGACCGGTGTTGCTGGCCGTCTCGATGGAGCGGCCGGCCTCGGCGCCCTTGCCGCCGGAGACGAGCGTGCGGATGTAGACGATCCGCTCGCCCTTCTTGCCGGAGATGCGGGCCCAGTCGTCCGGGTTGGTGGTGTTCGGCAGGTCCTCGTTCTCGCGGAACTCGTCGACGCAGCTGTCGAGCAGGTGCTGCAGGCGCAGCCCCTTCTTGCCGGAGGTGAGGAACTCCTTGATCGCCATCTTCTTGCCGCGGTCGACGATGTTCTGGATCATCGCGCCGGAGTTGAAGTCCTTGAAGTACAGGACCTCCTTGTCACCGTTGGCGTAGGTGACCTCCAGGAAGCGGTTCTCCTCGGTCTCCGTGTACATCCGGAGCACGACCGCCTCGATCATGGCCGCGACCGTCGCGTCGGGGTTGCCACCGTGCTCGGCCAGGTCGTCCGAGCTCAGCGGCAGGCCGGTGAGGATGTACTTGGCGAAGATGTCCTTCGCCGCCTCCGCGTCCGGGCGCTCGATCTTGATCTTCACGTCGAGCCGGCCCGGCCGCAGGATGGCCGGGTCGATCATGTCCTCACGGTTGGAGGCGCCGATCACGATCACGTTCTCCAGGCCCTCGACGCCGTCGATCTCGCTGAGGAGCTGGGGGACGATCGTGTTCTCCACGTCGCTGGAGACACCGGAGCCACGGGTACGGAAGATCGAGTCCATCTCGTCGAAGAACACGATGACCGGCGTACCCTCGCCGGCCTTCTCCCGGGCCCGCTGGAAGACCAGGCGGATGTGCCGCTCGGTCTCACCCACGTACTTGTTGAGCAGCTCGGGGCCCTTGATGTTGAGGAAGTAGCTGGTGTGCTTCTCCTCACCCCGGCGCTCGGCGATCTTCTTGGCCAGCGAGTTGGCCACCGCCTTGGCGATCAGCGTCTTGCCGCAGCCGGGCGGGCCGTAGAGCAGGATGCCCTTCGGCGGGCGGAGCTGGTGTTCGCGGAACAGCTCGGCGTGCAGGAACGGCAGTTCCACGGCGTCGCGGATCTGCTCGATCTGGGAGTGCAGGCCACCGATGTCGGTGTAGTCGACGTCGGGAACCTCCTCCAGGACGAGCTCCTCCACCTCGCTCTTCGGGATCCGCTCGTAGGCGTACGCCGACCGCGGCTCGATCATCAGCGAGTCGCCCGCGCGCAGCGTGCCGCCGATCAGCGAGTCGGCCAGGTGCACGATCCGTTCCTCGTCGGCGTGCGAGACGACCAGCGCGCGGTCACCCGGCCCGCCGGCCGGGTCGGCCAGCACCTCCTTGAGGAGGACGACCTCACCGACCCGCTCGTAGCCGAAGGCGTCGACCACGTTGAGCGCGTCGTTGAGGAGCACCTCCTGGCCCCGCTTGAGTTCCTCGACCTCGAGGCTCGGCGAGACCGCGACGCGCAACTTGCGGCCGCCGGTGAAGACGTCGACTGTGCCGTCCTCATGGGCGGCGAGGAAAACGCCGTAGCCGCTGGGCGGCTGGGCGAGGCGGTCAATCTCCTCTTTGAGAGTGACGATCTGAGCCCGGGCTTCCTTGAGGGTCGCCACGAGCCGGTCGTTGTTCTCGGTCAGTCGGGCCAGCTGCGCCTGCGTCGTCGCAAGCCGTTCCTCGAGCTGCCGGACGTGTCGGGGGCTTTCGGTCAGCTTGCGCCGTACCAGAGCGAGTTCTTCCTGCAGGAACGCAACCTGGCTGGAGAGATCGTTGGCTTCTTTCTCCCAACGTGCGGCGCCAGACGCCTCGTCGCTACGTGCCACGTCCCACCTCCCCGGGGGCTCGAACGTCTTGAGAGATAACACTAACCGCTGAAGGGCGGATTTAGACCTTTGCTCTCCCGGGTGTCCGCGTCAAGATCGTTGCGCCAAGCCGCCCCGAACGTCTTGTCACACCGGTCGGTTACGGTGGAGGGGACTGCTCCGAGGGGGGACGACCGGTGACCACCGAGACCGAGACCGCACAGCTGGAGGTCTGGGTCGACCAAGACCTCTGCACCGGCGACGGACTGTGCGTGCAGTACGCGCCCGAGGTCTTCGAGTTCGACATCGACGGCTTGGCGTATGTCAAGGACAGTGCCGGTGAGCTGCTGCAATCCCCCGGTGTCCGCACGGGCGTGCCGGCCCATCTCCGCCTCGAGGTGATCGACGCGGCCAAGGAGTGCCCGGGCGACTGCATCCACGTGGTGCGCCAGGCCGACGACGTCGAAGTGGCCGGCCCCGATGCCGGCTAGGGCGGCCCGCCGGCCATAGCAAGAACGTTTTTCGGTCCGGTGAACGGCCGCTGGGTTAAATCTCACAGGCCTACAAGAGGCGACGGAAGCCTCATTCATCACAAAGTGGGTCGCCCGACGAGCGACGCCACCACGCGTGAGAACTCTTCGAGCCGCTGGATCTGGCCCGGACCACCGTCGTCGAGCGTCTTGCCGAAGCGCAGCGCGTCGTGCCGCAGCGCCGCCCGCGTCTCCTCCTCGGCCATCCCGGGTGGCGGAACCGCGTCGTCGACCGAGCTGAGCAGCAGGTAGACGTCGATGCTGTCGACCCGCGCCTGACCGGTCGAGGTGCGGGTGAGCCGCCGCCGGCAGCCCACCTCGGTGACCGTGGAGAGCGGCACCACCCGCAGCGACGACGTCATCGAGCCGACCGGGCCGTCGCCGGGCGCCACGTCTTCGCCGTGCCACAGCACCAGGCGGCTGCCGTCGCAGATGACGACCTCCTGCCAGACGCCGTTGACCTCGTTGACGAAACGTTCCAGCGTGAAACACAGCACCTCGGCGCCCCGCAGCACGCCGAACAGGGCGTCCAGGGCCACCTCGGGGTCGCGCAGGTAGGCACGGGCGGCGGAGTCGAGGTCCTGGTAGGGCGACCAGTCCGGGAAGACCGCCGGCATCTCGTTGCTGCCGCCGAACGGCGGAGAACTCATCGCGCCCACCCGGTCCCTCCCGCTTGTCACACGTTCCGCCCCGGCAGGAAAACTACCCGACACGCTCCGGACGGTCACACCCCGGTGTCGTCCCGTTCCGCGGCGATCGCCTCCCGGGCGGCCTTACGCAGCGCGTACGCCTCAGCGCCCTTGCTGGGCTTGCGACGACGGGGCGGAGCGGTCACACCCGGGGCGAGCCGGCGGGCCGAGACGAGGAACGCGGTGTGCGCCACCATCCGGTGGTCGGGGCGCACCGCCAGGCCCTCCGCGTGCCAGTCGCGGACCAGGGACTCCCAGGCCCGGGGCTCGGTCCAGCCGCCGCGCTCGCGCAGCGCCTCGACCAGTTCCGACAGCTGCGGGGTGGTGGCCACGTACCCGATGAAGACGCCGCCCGGCACGAGCGACCGCTCGACCATGTCGAGGGCCTCCCACGGGGTCAGCATGTCCAGGATGATCCGGTCGAAATCGGTCTCCTCGGCCGAAGCCACGTCGCCTTCGTGCAGGTGCCAGGCGGGGTGTGGGCCGCCGAAGAAGGCCTCCACGTTCTTGCGGGCGATGGCCGCGAAGTCGTCGCGCAGCTCGTACGAGTGGAGCTCACCTCCGGCCCCGACGGCGCGCAGCAGGGAGCAGCTCAGCGCGCCCGACCCGGCCCCCGCCTCCAGCACCTTGGCGCCCGGGAAGATGTCGCCCATCGCGACGATCTGGGCCGCGTCCTTCGGGTAGATCACCTGCGCGCCGCGCGGCATCGACAGCACGTAGTCGCTGAGCAGCGGCCGCAGGGCCAGGTAGGCCGTGCCGCCGGCCGAGCTGATCACACTGCCCTCGGGCAGCCCGATCAACGCGTCGTGCTCCAGGGCGCCGCGGTGCGTGTGGTACGCCTTCCCCGGCTCGAGCACGATCGTGTGCATCCGGCCCTTCGGGTCGGTGAGCTGCACGCGGTCGCCGGGCCGGAACGGGCCCCGGTGCGACGGTGTGGTCTCGGACTCTTCGGCCAGGTGCTGGGTGGTCACGATCTCTCTTTCGCCTGTGCGACGGTTCTCCGGGGCTCCAGCACCGCGGCCAGGTCGGCCACGTGCAGGACGCCGACCACATCCTCCCCGGAGACCACCAGGTACTGCGCACCCGGGTAGGCCTGGATCGCCCGCACCACCTGCTCGCCGGTCAGATCGGACTTGAGCGCGGTCAGCTTGCCGACGTCCCGGGCCACGTCGTCGACCGGCACCCACGGTCGTCGATCGACCGGCACCTTGGCCGCCGCGGTCACGTCGACCAGGGCCACCAGCCGCCCCGACGAGTCCTCCACGCCCAGCGCCGTCCGGTCGCGCTCGTCCGCGGCCCCGCGCCGTTCGGCCTCGGCCAGCGGCGTGCCCGACGGCACCCCGAGCACCGGCCGGGCCAGCCGCCCGAGGTCGACCAGCGGGAACCGGGACGTCATCCGGGCCAGCCGGATCGACTGCCCCGCGCCCTGCCACAGGGTGACCACCACGAGCAGGATGAACAGCATGCCGAACAGGGTGATGAATTCGAGCCGGTAGAGCACCAGCACGGCCACCGCGGTGGCCACCGCGATCACACGACCGGCCCAGCCGGCCACCACGGTCGCCCGGGCGCGGTCGCGGACGATGGCCCAGACCAGCGCGCGCAGCGCCCGCCCGCCGTCCAGCGGCAGGCCGGGGAGCACGTTGAAGAACGCCACCAGGATGTTCGAGGCGGCCAGCTGGAAGGCGATCTCGCCGGCGATGGTCCGGTCCGGCAGCAGGTGGTAGGCCAGCGCGGCCAGCCCGCCGAGGATCAGCGACACGGCCGGTCCGGCCAGCGCCACCAGCGCGTCGACCCGCGGGCTGGGCGCCTCACGATCCATCTCGGTGTAGCCGCCGAGCAGCTCCAGCGTGATGCCGCGCACCCCGATGCCGAACCGCCGCGCGGTCAGCGCGTGTCCGAGCTCGTGCAGCAGCACCGACCCGAGCAGGCACAGCACGAACCCGAAGCCGACCAGGTAGCTGACCGGCCCCGGCAGACCGAGCGACCCCTGCACGAAGCCGCCGTAGACCACGGTGACCAGCACGGCCAGCACCAGCATGGACGCGTTCAGGTAGAGCGGGATGCCCAGCACGCGGCCAACCACCCGCCCGGAGCGACGAGGCTGTTCAGCTCGGTCATCCACGGGTTCGATGGTACGGAAGAGGACGAAGATCAAAATCAAGTGCTTGAGGTCGTAGGTCGGTGGGTGGTGCTGACCGTCGCTCCCGCCGAGGGTCGCTTCGCTCCACCTGCGTGCGGGGTCGCCCTTTTTCAAGGCCTTGCCGCGCGAATTTCTGTCATACCCGGCCGATAGCCTTGTCGCATGACGGTGACCGAATCCTCCGGGACTGCGACCACGTTCGCGGGCCCGTCGTTGTCGCCTTCGCGGGCAGCCGATTTCAAGACGTGCCCGCTGCTGTTCCGCTTCCGCACCATCGATCGGCTGCCCGAGCAGCCCACTCCCGACCAGGTTCGCGGAACGCTGGTGCACGCGGTGCTCGAGCGGTTGTTCGACCTGCCCCCGCTGGAACGCACGCCCGGGGCGGCGGCCGCGCTGATCGAGCCGCAATGGCTGCGCCTGGTCGACGAGGAACCGGTGCTCGCCACGCTGTTCGACCAGATCGAGCCCCCCGCCGCCTCCTCGACCGCCGCCGACGCCGCGCCTGCGGAGCCGATGCTCGACGGAATGCCGCTTGACGCCGATGGGCGGCTCGAAGCGTTCTTCGCCAGCGCCGAGGGCCTGCTGGGCGGCTACTTCGAGGTCGAGGACCCGTCGCGGCTCGAACCGGCCGAGCGGGAAGCGCTGGTGTCCACGTTGGTCGACGATCAACTGCTGATCCGGGGATACATCGACCGGCTCGACGTGTCGCCCGGCGGCGATCTGCGGGTGGTCGACTACAAGACCGGTGGGGCGCCACGAGAGGCGTTCGAGGGGCGGGCGCTGTTCCAGCTGAAGTTCTACGCGCTCGTGCTCTGGCGTACCCGCGGGGTCGTTCCGAGGGTTCTGCGCCTGCTCTATCTGAAGGATCAGGAGGTCTGCGACTACAGCCCCGACGCCGAGGAGCTGGAGCGGTTCGAACGCACGCTGGTCGCGCTGTCCCAGGCGATCGAGCGCGCCAAGGAAGACAAAGACTTCCGGGCCAAGCCGAGCAAGCTGTGCGGCTGGTGCAGCCATCAGGCCCGGTGTCCCGAGTTCGGCGGCACTCCCCCGCCCTATCCCGAGCGTGCCCCCGAGCCCAGCGCCCCGCCCGAAGACCTGCTGAGCACGGCCGACTGACCGACCGCCCGCTCCCCCGACAACGGGAAGCGGGCGGTCGATGCGGTCACCCGAGCGTCGGGCCGCGGGCCAGCGGATAGCGTCCCGGCCGGTGACGCCTGCTCGCGCGGCGAGAGGTCAGGACCCGGTGCCCGAGGCGTGCTGCGGGCGGGTCGCGGTCCTGGCGAGCGCTCGTGATCAGGCCGCTCACGGTCAGGCCGCTCATGGTCAGGCGGCTCATGGTCAGGCCGCCAGCTTGGAGGTCGAGTCGGTGACCCGGCGGATGTCGATGTCGCCGCTCGCGGTGCGGATGCGCAGCTCGAGCTGGGCGCCGGTGGACGCGGCGGTGGCGCCGGGGGCGTCGGCGCCCATGGCCAGCTCGTTGCGGGTGCGGCCGGCGGCCGTGCTCACGTCGAGCCAGACACCGGTGCCGGCCAGGACGCCGACCCGCACGTCACCGGAGGCCGCGCTGAGCCGGGCCTCGCCGGCGCGCAGCAGGCCGACCTTGATGTCACCGGACGCGACCTTGACCGTGGCCGAGCCACCGACGCCGTGGATCTGGATGTCCCCGGACGCCGCCTCGGCCTTGACGTCACCGATGACGTCACCGGTGCGCTGGTCGCCCGACGCGGTGTTGATCCGCAGCGATCCGCCGACCTGCCCGACGGTGAGGTCGCCGCTCGACGACTCCAGCGCGGCGTCGGCGGTGACGTCGCCCAGGCGGAGGTCGCCGGAGGCCAGCTTGACCTGGGCGGTGCCGTAGCGGCCGGTCGCGGTGAGGTCGGCCGAGGCCAGGTCGCAGGCCAGCGAGCTGTCCGACGGCACGCGCACGGTCACCCGCAGCTTGCCGGTGCGCCGGAAGCCCCAGCCGTGCTGCTCGGGCGCCCGGATGATCAGCGTGTCGCCGTCCAGGGTGACCTGGGTGTTCTCGGCGGCCTGGCGGGACGCCTCGCTGCCGTCCATCGGCTGCACGTCGGCGACCACGGTGAGCCGGTCCTCGGCGGTGATGTCGACCCGGCCCGAGGGCACCTTCAGGGCCACGGTGACGGGGGTGGAACGGTCGAATTCGGGCATGGCGAACTCTCCTCACGTACCGGAAGGAAGGGGTTGGTCAGGCTTGGGCGAAGCCGGTGATGCGTTTGCCGGGCCGGTTCGGCGGCGGGCCGGCCGGGCGCTGGACGGCCAGCGTGACCGCCCGGACCAGCCAGGCGTTGACCGAGATGCCCTCGGCGGCGGCGGTCAGCTCGACCTGGGTCTTCAGCGCCTCGGGCATGCGCAGGGTGAGCCGGGTGAGGTCACCCTCGACGGCGGCCGGCGGCACGTGGGCCGGCTCGGTCTCGGCCACTGCCGTCGTGGTCACCACCAGGTCGGCCTCGCGGCCCCGGAGCCGGACCTCGACCGACGAGTCGGGCAGCCGGGTGGTGATCTCGGCGGCCGCGTCGGACAGCGCCTCGAGGAGCGCCAGCCGGGCGGACGCGTCGAGCGAGTGGCTGAGCAGCTCGGCCGCCCGCGCGGTGTCGCTCCCACCCGGCGCGGCGGCCGCGGCGAGATCGGCGCGGAGCGTTTCGAGGTACGGCGTCAGGTCCATGCCACCACTATGACGTCATCCGTGACGTCAGTCAAGCGTCACGATGACGGCAGAGCCGAAATCTCTGACCACGGTCAGACGACAACGACCGGTCGGCGGACAAGACTCATCCCCGCGGGCCGAGGTTCCGGCGCACGGGGAGGCGATGTGATGTCAGGCCGCGAGCAGGGTCGCGAGATAGGCGGGGCCGATGCCTTCGAGCGTCGAGCGCAGGTGCACGCCGTCGGTCGGCGGCAGCTCCAGTTCGGCCGGAATGGCGAGCACCGCGGCCCCCGCCGCCACGGCGCTGGCGATGCCGACCGGGCTGTCCTCGATCGCCACGCAGCGCTCGATCGGCACGCCGAGCAGCTCGGCGGCCGTCCGGTAGGGCTCAGGGTCGGGTTTGGGTGCCTTGACCTCGTCGCCGACCACGATCGCGTCGAAGTTCTCGCGGCCGATCGTGCGCAGCGCCACCTCGACCAGCCGGCGGCCGGTCGAGGTCACCAGCGCGGTCGGCAACCCGGCGTCGCGCACGGCCCGGAGCAGCTCGTAGGCGCCGGGGCGCCACACCAGCCCGTCGGCGAACAGCTCGAAGACGCGGTCGGTGAGCCACGCGACATCCGGCGCCTCGGGCCGGTCGGGCTGGCCCAGGTCGTCGCGCATGATCTGCATGGTGCGGCCCATGTTGCTGCCGATCATCGCGTGCCGCGCCTCGAGCGAGAGCTCACCCCCGGCGAGGGTGGCCAGCTCGCGCAGGGCGACGTCCCAGACTCGTTCGCTGTCGACCAGCGTGCCGTCCATGTCGAAGAGCACCGCGGCGGGAAGTAGTGCAGTCAGGGCCGGCCTCCAGAAGAGCGCGTGAACGACCATTCTCGCCCACCCGCGGTTCACGACAGGTTGCAGGGCTCCAGCGAATCGCGATAACCGTTGGCGAACGCCTGGGTGCGCTGCTTGGCCGAGCCGTGCGAGCCCTCCGCGAACCACGGCTGCCCGGGCTCGTCGCCGACCGCCTCCAGCCCGGCGGCCAGCTCCTCGGTGTCGTCGTCCTGCAGGCTCAGCCGCTTCTGCCGTTCCATGTCGCCGATGTAGGCGCCGGCCATGCAGTCGGCCTGCAGCTCCTGCTGGATCGTGAACTGTTTCTGGATGCCCAGCCGCAACTGGATCGCGTGCGCGTACTCGTGGCCGAGCAGGTAGAAGATGAACGCGTCGCCGACCTGCTGGAACGCGGCGAAGGCCCAGTTGACGTCGTAGGCGATGAAGTCGCCGTCGGAGCAGTAGGCCGCGTTGTTCAGCCCGAGCGGCTGGCCGCCGCAGTCGACCTCGCCCTCCCGCTCGTAGGCGATCACCCGGTTCACCGGCTCGAACCGGATCCCGCTCTGCTTGAAGACCCCTGCCCAGTACTCCTCGGCGATCTTGGTCGCATCACCGATGTCGCCCTTGAACTCCTCGGGGGTGTCGGTGCCGTCGGCGTCGGCGCCGGCGGAGGCTGTTGTGACCGGTGTCTCATCAGGCTCGGGCGGGGCCGCGCCGGGCTGGTCGGGGGCCGACACGCAGCCCAATCCCACCAAGGCGGTCACTAGGGCGACCAGCAGGGCGGGACGTCGGCCGTTCGGGACCGGCATAAGGGTCCTCCGAGGGGTGGCGGGACCGGGGTGTTCCACGATACGTGTAAGGGCCGGACACAGATCATCACCGGATCGGGGTGCTTCATGCTGCTGTCGGGCGAACTGAAGACGGACATCGCCGTGCCCGAGGCGGTGCGCGTCCTCGCGGCCGGGCGCCCGTTGCGCCCGGTCTGGGTCAATGTGCTCGGTGGGACGACCTTCGAGATCGATGACGAGTACGCGCGGAGCTTCGTCAAGTTCGCCCCGGCGGGCAGCGGGCTGCCGCTGGCCCGGGAGGCCGAACGGCTGGCGTGGGCCCAGCGCTTCACCCCCGTGCCCCACGTCCTGGCCGCCGGGAGCGACCACACCGGAACCTGGCTGCACACCGCGGCCCTGCCCGGCGGCAACGCCGTCGACGCCCGCTGGCTGGCCGACCCGGCGCCGGCCGTCGTCGCGATCGGCCGCGGGCTGCGCGCCCTGCACGACCGCCTGCCGGTCGACCAGTGCCCGTTCACCTGGTCGGTGGAGAGCCGGCTGGCGTCGGCCGAGGACCGCTTCGCCCGCGGGCTGATCGACGTGGCCCGGTGGCACGCCGACTACCGCCACCTGACCGTGGCCGAGGCGCTGGTGCAGGCGATGGACCGGCCGCCGATCGACCACCTGGTGGTCTGCCACGGCGACGCGTGCGCCCCGAACACGCTGGTCGACGACGACGGTCGCTGGGCCGGCCACGTCGACCTGGCCACGCTGGGCGTCGCCGACCGCTGGGCCGACCTGGCCATCGCGTCGTGGAGCCTCGACTGGAACTTCGGCCCCGGCTGGCAGGGTGTGTTCTTCGCCGCCTACGAGATCGACCCCGACCCCGAGCGCATCGCCTACTACCGCCTGATGTGGGAGCTCGGTCCCTGATGAGCGGCCCTGATGAGCGGTAGGTTTCCTTCATGAGGCAGGTATCGCTGGCGGGGCTCGACGTCTCCCGCATCGGGCTCGGTTGCATGGGGATGTCCGCGTTCTACACCGGCAAGGGCACCGACGAGGCGGAGTCGATCCGTACCCTGCACCGCGCCCTCGACCTGGGCGTCACCTTCGTCGACACGGCCGAGCGCTACGGCCCGTTCACCAACGAGGAGCTGGTCGGCCGGGCGATCGCCGGCCGCCGCGACGAGGTGGTGCTGGCCACCAAGTTCGGGCTGATGTCACACATCGGCCGCGGCACGCCGGACGCCGCCGGCCGGATCGTCGACGGGCACCCGGACAACGCCCGGGCCGCGATCGACGGCTCGCTGCGCCGGCTCGGCACCGACCACATCGACCTGTACTACCTGCACCGGGTCGACCCGACCGTGCCGATCGAGGACAGCGTCGGCGCGATGGCCGAGTTCGTGCAGGCGGGCAAGGTCCGGCACCTCGGCCTGTCCGAGGCGGCGCCGGAGACCATCCGCCGCGCCTACGCCGTGCACCCGATCACCGCGCTCCAGTCGGAGTACTCGCTGTGGACCCGCGACCCCGAGGACGGCGTGCTCGACACGCTGCGTCAGCTCGGCATCGGTCTGGTGCCCTACTCGCCGCTCGGCCGCGGTTTCCTGACCGGCCACATCACGTCGCCCGACGACTTCGACGCCGACGACTTCCGCCGCGACAACCCGCGGTTCACCGGCGAGAACTTCACCAAGAACCTGGACATCGTGCGCAGCGTGCGCGAGGTGGCGGTCGAGGCCGAGGCGACCCCGGCCCAGGTGGCGCTGGCGTGGCTGCTCGCGCAGGGTGACGACATCGCCCCGATCCCCGGGACCAAGCGGGTGTCCCGGCTCGAGGAGAACGCCGCCGCCGACGCGCTGACCCTGACGCCGTCGCAACTCGACCGGCTGAGCGCGATCGCCCCCGCGGCCGGCGACCGCTACCCCGACATGTCGCAGGTGCGGCGCTGAACATCGAAGAGGTCACGCCGCTGACGACCCGGCCGGTCCGCCGCCCGTGGCTGGTCCAGCAGTGGCGTGACCTGGCCTTCCTGCACTGGCCGGCCGACCCGGCGGTCGTTGCGCCGTTCCTGCCGCCGGGCACCCGCCCCGACACGCTGGACGGCGTCACCTACGTCGGGCTGATCGGCTTCCGGATGGTCGGTCTCGGGCCGCTGCGTGGTCCCGGCCTGCCCTACCTGGGCACCTTCTGCGAGACCAACGTCCGCCTCTACAGCGTCGACGCCCTGGGCCGCCGCGCGGTCGTCTTCCTCTCGCTCGACGCGGAACGCCTGATCCCGGTGCTGACCGCGCAGGCCACGCTGCGCCTGCCCTACCGCTGGGCCCGGATGAGCCTGCGGCGCGAGAACGACACCTTCGAGTACGCCAGCAAGCGCCGCGATGCCACCTCGTCCTTCGCGGTCCGGCGTGGCGCCGCGATCGTCTCCCCCACCCCGCTGGAACACTTCCTGACCGCGCGCTGGGGCCTGCACACCCGCGCCTGGGGCCGCACGGTCCACCTGCCCAACGACCATCCGACCTGGCCCCTGCACCGCGCCGACCTGCTGCGCTGCGACGAGTCCCTGATCGCCGCGACCGGCCTGCCCGCCCCGACCGGCCGTCCGGCCAGCGTCCTCTACTCCCCCGGCGTCCCGGTCGTCTTCGGCGGCCCGTCCGTCGCCCCCGAGTCCCGGTAGTTTCCGGCAGGTCAGCGGGCGGTGACCGCTCCCTGGGCGTGCGGCGCGAGCACCGCGGCGCAGCTCAGGTTGCGGTAGTGGCCGCGGTAGTCGAGGCCGTAGCCGACGATCAGGCCGGGCTGGACGTCGAAGCCGATGTAGGCCGGCGTGTCCCCGAACTGGGGCGTGTCCGGCCGCCGCATCAGCGCGCACACGGCCAGCGAGCGCGGCTGCCGCTGGCGCAGGTTGCCGATCAGCCAGTTCATCGTCAGCCCGGTGTCGATGACGCCCTCACAGATGATGACGTCGCGGCCCTCGATGTCGAGATCAAGATCCTTGAGCAGGCGTACGGAGCCGGACGCCCGGTTGCGGGTGCTGTAGGACTTGATCGCCATCCAGCCGATCTCGACCTGGCCGGGGTAGGCGCGGGCCAGGTCGACGGTGAACGTCGCCGCGCCCGCCAGCACGCCGACCAGCACCGGCGTCCGCCCGGCGTAGTCGGCCGCCAGCTGACCCGCCAGGGCGTACACCCGGTCGCGGATCTGGTCCTCGGTCAGCAGCACAGACTCCAGGTCAGCGGCGACGTGCGAAGCATCCACGCGCGAATCGTAGCCGTCAGAGGACGCGAGCCCAGTTCACCACCTCGGTCACCGGTTGGAAGCCGGCCGAGACGTACAGCTGGATGGCTCTGATGTTGTCGGGCTCGGTCTGCAGCGCCAGCCGGTGCGCGCCCTCCTCGCGGGCCGCCTCGGAGACGTGTGCGAGGAGCTCGCGGGCCAGCCCGGCGCGGCGGGCGGCCGGGTCGACGTAGAGGTCGCGGATCATCCAGATGGTGCGCAGGGTCAGCGACGCGGGTACGACGGACACGGTCAGCATGCCCCGGACCACGTCGCCGTGTCCGGCCGCGAACAGCCGCAGCCGGTCGGTGATCAGCTGGTCGCGGATCCACTCCGCGGTCGCCTCGGGCGCCGGGTTCGCGCCGTAGTGCTGCCGGTACGCGTCGAACTGCGCGACCACGTCCGGGAACCAGGGATGCGTCACGCTCACCCTCACCACCGTCATGTGATCATGATGGCGCATCACCCGTGCCGAAGCGACAAACCGGGCATAATGCCAGGATGGAGCGAGAGCACCCGGTGATCGGCCCGGCCGAGGACGCGACCAGCTTCTTCCAGCCGCGGGGCATCGTCTTCGTGACCATGCTGTGGGTGAGCGCGATCGCCTGGGCGGTCTGCCGCGGCCTCTGGGTGCTGGTCGCGCTGCTCTTCGGCGTACGCCCGGCCGCCGCCGACATCGCCTCCATCGCGGAGAGCCTGATCGTCGTGCCGACGGTCATCGCCTGCCTGGTCATCCTGGTCGCCTGGAACCGGTTCGGGTGGCTGCACAGCTCGGTGCACGGCCTGGAGTTCGCGGCCACCGGCCGGCGCGGCATCGCCATCCCGTGGTCGGGCGTGGCCGCCATCGGGCTGCGGCACCGCGGGGTCTTCACCGAGCTGGTCGTCACGCCGGCCGGCCCCGAGGCGGTCACCGAGCTGCCCGGTCCCGGACGGCGGCCCCGGCGGCGCGGCGACTCGTACCTGGTCGACATCGGACTCATGTCCCCCGGGCCCCGTACGCTGCTCGCGGAACTGCACCGGCGCATGCCCTCCAAGGTCTGAGGAGATCTTTCGGTGGCCGACCTCGTGATCACCCGCGTCTTCGACGCGCCGCGCGCGCTGGTCTACCGCGCGTTCGTCGACCCCGACCAGCTCGCCGCGTGGTTCGGCCCGGTCGGCTGGTCGGTGCCGCGCGACAGCGTGTCGATCGACCCGGTGACCGGCGGCCACCAGCGCCTGACCATGGTCAGCGACGACGACCCGGCCCAGACGTCACCGGTCGAGGCCACGTTCCTCGAGGTGATCGAGAACCAGCTCCTGGTCGGCGAGGCGAACGGCATGCGCCTGAGCATCGAGTTCCACGACGAGGAGGGCGGGCGTACCCGTCTGGTCCTGATCCAGGGCCCCTACCCCGACGACGTCGAAAGCATGGCCCGCGAGGGCTGGAGCTCGAGCTTCACCAAGCTCGACAAACTCCTCGGTTAGTCGAACACGATCAGCAGGGACCTGATCAGGCCGGCGTCGCGGGTGATGGTCAGGGTGCCGGTGCCGCCGCGCGTCCACTCGAACGTCACGACCTCGGTGGCGCCGGTGGCGGTCACCTCGCGCGGGCGCATCGTGTCGTCGGGCGGATTCTCCGCGTACGCCGAGGCGATCGCGTCGCGCCCGTGGAAGGGACCGACCGGCGGGCCGACGAAGGTCATGGTGGCGTCCGGGTGCAGGGTCGCCACCAGCTCGGCCCAGTCGCCGGTGAGCACCGCGGCGTTGAAGCGGTCGATGTGGGCCCGGGCCTCCGACTCACTCACGGCCGGCAGCCGACGTTCGGCGACCGCCCGCGGTTCCCGCGGCCGGCCACCAGGCCCGGAACGCCGCGATCGGGCCCTCGCCCGTGCCCCGCCGGTCGAACATCACCCCGGCAGCCTACCGTCGTACCCGTGCTGCCGAAGACCGATGTGGAACTCCTGAAGGACGGTCTTGATCAGCGCTGAATCGCCGTGGGATCGGGAAGGGACAGAGTGAAGGATTCTTCGGATGTGGTGCTCTCCTACTGGAACGAGCATCGCCAGCAGTTTCGTCAGTCGGAGAATCAGCGGGCCATGATGACCAACTTCGTGCTGGTGATCGCGGCGGCCCTCAGTGGCCTGATCATCCAGCAGAAGTTCGCGCGGACGACGATTCCGCTCGGTGTGCTGATCGCGCTGATCGGCGGGTTCGGCGGGTTCATCTCCGCCAAGTACCACGAGCGCGCGACCTATCACCTCAACCAGGCCCGCGCCCTGACCAGGACCCTCAAGAAACTGGGCGCCCTGGCCGACGACGACAACCTCGACGAGAACCGCCAGAAGCACTACGCCGAGTTCCCCCGCCTCCACCGCATCCGCCTGCACTCGCTCTGGACCGGCCTGCACCTGGCCATCGCCGCCTACGGCCTGGCCTTGACGATCATCGCGATCTCCTGAGCCGGGTCACGCGGTGCGGAAGCGGTTGAGGATGCGCTCGTGGAGGGCCGGCGCGTCGAGGTCGACCGCCACGTCGATCTCGCGGCCCTCGCGCGGGCTGGAGTGGAACCGGCGGCGGTCGGCGATGGTGGCCCCGCGCGCCGGCCCGTGGCCGTTCTCCACATCGACCCAGACCCGTTCGGTACGCAGGCTGCCCGGCCAGACCGCCTCGGCCACGGCGAACAGGTCGTGGACGATCAGCCGCCGCTCGCCGAGGATCCGCTCGTAGAACGCCCAGTTGCCGGCCGCGATGGTGGCCAGTGTGGAGCCGACCCGGCCGGTCGCGCCGAGCGCGGTCATCCACTCCTCGGTGACGCCGGCCCGGTGGGTGAGGTCGAGCGGCACCAGCGTGGTCGGCAGGTCCGAGCCGACGAGGACCTGGCGGGCGGCCTCCGGGTCGCACCAGATGTTGAACTCGGCGCTCGCCGTCATGTTGCCCTCGCGGAAGCCGCCGCCCATCACGACCAGGCGCCCGATCCGTCCGGCGGCCGCGGGATGCGCGGCGAGCAGGGTGGCGAGGTTGGTCAACGGCCCCAGCGCGACCACGGTCACCGGTTCGCCGGCGGCCAGCAGCGTCTCGGCCAGCACGGTGACCGCCGGCCCGGGCTCGACCGGCCGGGTGCGCACCGGCAGCCGGGCCGCCTGCCCGCCCAGCCCGTCCGCACCGTGGGCGTGCTTGGCCGCGCTCAGACTGTGCCCGGCCAGCGGCCCGTCAGCGCCCCGGGCCACGGGAAGGTCCGCCCGCCCGCACAACTCCAGCACCCGCAACGCGTTCGCCGCGGCCATCTCCCCCGGCACGTTCCCGTAGGTCGTCGTCACGAGCCGCAGCTCATGGTCGGGATGCGCCGCCCCCAGAGCCAGCGCGAACGCGTCGTCCACACCGGGATCGGTGTCGATGACCAGCATGGGAACCTACTTTGCGTTGAAGTAGTTCGCGTCCGGGTGGTGCACGATGATCGCGTCGGTGGATTGTTCGGGGGTCAGCTGGAACTCCTCGGAGAGGGTGACGCCGATGCGGGCGGCGTCGAGCAGGCCGGTCAGCTTGGCGCGGTCTTCCAGGTCGGGGCAGGCCGGGTAGCCGAAGGCGTAGCGGCACCCGCGGTAGTCGTTCTTCAGGATGCCGGCCAGGTCGGCCGGGTCACCCGTGGCGACCGTCGTGCCGTCGGCGAAGACCAGCTCGGAGCGCACCCGGCGGTGCCAATATTCGGCCAGCGCCTCGGTGAGCTGCACCGACAGGCCGTGCACCTCGAGGTAGTCGCGGTATTCGTCGGCCGCGAACAGCTTCGCGGTGTATTCGCTGACCGGCTGACCCACGGTCACCAGCTGCAGGGCCACAACATCAAGCTCACCCCGGGTACGCGGGGCGAAGAAGTCGGCCAGGCACAGCCGGCGCTCCTGCCGCTGCCGCGGGAAGGTGAACCGGGCCCGTTCCGTGGCGCCGTTCTCGTCGAGGACGACGAGCGTGTTGCCCTCCGCGTACGCCGGGAAATAGCCGTAGACCACCGACGCCTCGAGCACCTGGTCGGCGATCAGGCGGTCGAGCCAGTAGCGCAGCCGCGGCCGGCCCTCGGTCTCGACCAGTTCCTCGTAGGACGGGCCCTGGCCGCCGCGCGACCCCTTCAGCCCCCACTGCCCGAGGAACGTGGCCCGCTCGTCCAGCAGTGACGCGTAGTCGGCCAGCGGCACCCCCTTGATCACCCGGCTGCCGAAGAACGGCGGCTCGGGGATCGCGACGCCGGTCGCCACGTCCGACCGCACCGAGGTGTCGTCGAGCGGCGGCAGGTTCTCGGTCACCATGGCCCGCTGCCGTTCGCGCCGCGCCCGGCGGGCCGCCAGCGCCGCCTCACGTTCGGGGTCGATCACCGCGGCGCCGCCCCGCTTGGCCGTCATCACCTTGTCCATCAGGGACAGCCCCTCGAACGCGTCCCGTGCGTAGTGCACCTCACCGGCGTACGCGGAACGAAGATCGTCTTCGACGTACGACCGGGTCAGCGCCGCCCCGCCGAGCATCACCGGGTAGCGGCCGGCCAGGCCCCGCGCCGCGATCTCCTGAAGGTTCTCCTTCATCACCACCGTGCTCTTGACCAGCAGCCCGGACATGCCGATGGCGTCGGCGCGATGTTCCTCGGCCGCCTCGATGATCGCGTTGACCGGCTGTTTGATGCCGATGTTGACGACCTCGTAGCCGTTGTTGCTGAGGATGATGTCGACCAGGTTCTTGCCGATGTCGTGCACGTCGCCCTTGACCGTGGCCAGCACGATGCGGCCCTTGCCGGCCTCGTCCTCGTTCTTCTCCATGTGCGGCTCGAGGTAGGCGACCGCGGCCTTCATCACCTCGGCCGACTGGAGCACGAACGGCAGCTGCATCTGGCCCGAGCCGAACAGCTCACCGACCGTCTTCATGCCGTCGAGCAGCACGTCGTTGACGATGGCCAGCGCCGGACCGACCGCCAGGGCCGCGTCGAGGTCGGCCTCCAGGCCGTTGCGCTCGCCGTCGATGATGCGCCGCTTGAGCCGCTCGTCCAGCGGCAGCCCGGCCAGTTCCTGGGCCCGGGTCTCCCGGGCCGACGCCACGTCGACACCCTCGAACAGGGCCATGAACCGGTGCAGCGGGTCGTACCCCTCGCGCCGCCGGTCGTAGACCATGTCGAGCGCGACCTCACGCTGCTCGTCGGGGATGCGCGACATCGGCAGGATCTTGCTGGCGTGCACGATGGCACTGGTCATCCCGGCCTGGACGCACTCGTGCAGGAAGACCGAGTTGAGCACCTGGCGGGCGGCCGGGTTGAGGCCGAACGACACGTTCGAGACGCCCAGGGTGAAGTTGACGCCCGGGTAGAGCTCGCTGATCCGGCGGATCGCGTCGATCGTCTCCAGCGCGTCGCGGCGGGTCTCCTCCTGGCCGGTGGCGATCGGGAAGGTCAGCGCGTCAACCAGGATGTCGGCCCGGTTCAGGCCCCAGTCGCTGGTCAGCGCGTCGATCAGCCGTGCGGCGACGCGTACCTTCCACTCCGCCGTGCGGGCCTGGCCCTCCTCGTCGATGGTCAGCGCGACCACCGCGGCGCCGTGCTCCTTGACGATCGGCATCATCCGGGCGAACCGGGAGCCCGGACCGTCGCCGTCCTCGTAGTTCACCGAGTTGACCACGCAGCGGCCGCCCAGCATCTCGAGCCCGGCCTCGATCACCTGCGGCTCGGTCGAGTCGAGCATGATCGGCAGCGTGGACGCGGTGGCGAACCGGCCGGCCAGCTCGCGCATGTCCTGCGTACCGTCCCGGCCGACGTAGTCGACGCACAGGTCGAGCAGGTGGGAGCCGTCGCGGGCCTGGCCTCGGGCGATCTCCACACAGGCCGGCCAGTCGCCGGCCAGCATCGGCTCGCGGAACGCCTTGGAGCCGTTCGCGTTGGTCCGCTCGCCGATCATCAGCACGCCGGCGTCCTGCCGGAACGGCGACTCGTGGTAGATCGACGACACGCCGGGCGCGTGCTCCGGCGTACGCGCACCGGCCGAAGCGCCTCGCACCGCCTCGACCACCTTGGCGATGTGCTCGGGCGTCGTCCCGCAGCAGCCGCCGACCAGCGAGACGCCGTAGTCGCGCACGAACCGCCCGAGCGCCTCCGCGAGCTCGTCGGGGGTCAAGGGGTAGTAGGCGCCGTCGGCCGCGAGGACCGGCAGGCCCGCGTTGGGCATGACCGAGAGGGGTACGCGGGCATTCTGCGAAAGGAACCGCAGGTGTTCGGTCATCTCGGCCGGGCCGGTGGCGCAGTTGAGCCCGATCAGGTCGATGCCCAGCGGCTCCAGGGCGGTCAGCGCGGCGCCGATCTCGCTGCCCAGCAGCATCGTGCCGGTCGTCTCCACGGTCACGTGGGCGATCAGCGGCACCTTGGCGCCGATCTCGGCCATCGCCCGGTGGGCGCCGACCACGGCCGCCTTGGTCTGCAGCAGGTCCTGGCAGGTCTCGATGAGCACGGCGTCGGCGCCGCCGAGGATCAGGCCGGCGGCGGTCTCGTGATAGGCGTCACGAAGGCTTCGGTACGAGGTGTGGCCGAGCGTCGGCAGCTTCGTACCCGGGCCGACCGAGCCCAGCACGTACCTGGGCTGCCCGGCGGTCGTGAACTGATCGGCCGCCGCCCGCGCGATCCTTGCGCCCGCCTCCGACAGCTCGCGGATCCTGTCTTGAATGTCGTAATCGCCGAGGTTGCTGGCGTTCGCACCGAAAGTGTTGGTCTCGACGCAGTCAGCCCCGGCCGCGAGATAGGCCTCGTGCACGCCGCGGATCACGTCCGGCCGGGTGACGTTGAGAATCTCGTTACACCCCTCGAGGCCCTGGAAGTCGTCCTCGACGCTGAGGTCCGCGGCCTGCAGCATCGTGCCCATCGCCCCGTCGGCGACCAGAACACGTTGGGACAGCGCGGAAAGCAGTTCTTCGGACGCCATCTGGCCAGGCTAGTCGCGGGTGTGCTTTCGTGCCGAATGGTTGGCCGTCACGGCCCACCACTGTGAGCGCGCTCTCGATCTCCGGCGCGGCCGCCGGGTGCGCTCCAGGCGCGGCACGTAGGCTCTGTGAGTACGAATGGCGGAAGGTGGAGAACGTGAGCGAGTTCGACGGCCTGCCCGTGCTGCGTTCCCCGGTGGCGATCGCAGCATTCGAGGGCTGGAACGACGCGGCCGACGCGTCCACCGCGGCCGTGGAACATCTCGAGCAGGTGTGGGAAGCGCGCCAGATCGCCGCGATCGATCCCGAGGAGTTCTACGACTTCCAGGTGAGCCGGCCGACGGTCACGATGACCGAGGGCGAGACCCGTTCGATCGAATGGCCGACGACCCGGTTCATGCAGGCCTCCCCGCCCGGCGCCGACCGTGACGTGGTCCTGATCCGCGGCATCGAGCCGAGCATGCGCTGGCGCACCTTCTGCGAGCAGGTCCTGGAGATCTGCCACAGCCTCGAGGTCGAACGCATCGTGCTGCTCGGCGCCCTGCTCGCCGACGTGCCCTACACCCGCCCGCTGCCGATCAGCGGTTCCGCGTCCCGCCCCGACGTCGCCACGAAGTACCAGGTGGCGCCCACCCGCTACGACGGCCCGACCGGCATCGTCGGCGTCCTGCAAGAGGCCTGCGGCCGAGCCGAGGTCGACGCGTTGTCGTTCTGGGTGCACGTCCCGCACTACGCCAACAACCCGCCCTGCCCGAAGGGGACGCTCGCCCTCCTGCACCGCCTCGAGGACGTGCTCGACCTCCCGGTCCCGATGGCCGAGATGGCCGAGGAGGCCGACGAGTGGGAGAAGCGCGTGCGAGCGGCCGCCGAACAGGACGCCGAGCTGGGCGAGTACGTGCGTGAGCTGGAGGAACGGGTCGGCGACGCCGGCATCCAGCCGCTGACCGGCGACGAGATCGCCAGCGAGTTCGAGAAGTACCTGCGGCGCCGGGGCGGCTCGGCCGGCCCCACGGCGGGTTCCTGGTAGGTCTGCTCAGAACGTAGGCCTGCTCAGAACTGTCCGGCGTGGATGGCCGCACGGAACGTGGCCCATTCGTCGAGGTCGAGCTTGATCACCTTGCCGGGCTCGCGGCTGTTGCGAAGGTAGACGAACTCGCCGTCGGAGGCCACTTCGGCACACGCCCCGTTCGAGCAGAAGCTGCTGCGTTCCCAGACCAGGTTCTCGAGTGTTGCCATGGGAACCTCCCCTCGCTCCGCCGTCAGCGTACTTGACCTCGCCGCCTTAACGAAGACTTAGGATTGACACAAAAATGGCGCGCCGGCCACGAGCCGGCGCGCCATCAGAAAAACTCAACGCGGGAAGTCGCCCGCCCGGATGCCCTCGAGGAACCCGCGCCAGTCGCCGTGCGAGACCTCCAGCATGCCGCCGTCGGGCCGCTTGCCGTCACGCACAGCCACGAAATCTGGGCCGTCCGCCACTTCCACGCATGCGGCGTCGCCACAATACGTGCTCTTGATCCACTTCGTTGTGGCCTGCGTCATCGATCCTCGCTTCTCACTGTGCCTCGAGAGCGGCGGCCTCGGCGATGATCCGCCGGGCCGACCTTTCTTCGGACAACGAACGTTCCCATGCTTCAACGAATGCGGTGCGATGAAGTTCTACCAGTTCGTGATCATCGTCCAGTGAGTCGGTCCCCGCTAGCTCACGATAGAGCACTTCACCTGCGAAGACGCCGCGATCAAGACGCATCAGGCCGAACATGCCGATGCCGGTCAGCAGCCCCTCGGCCATCGGCAGGATGCGGATCTTGACGTTGGGCCGGCGGGCCGACGCGGCAAGATCACGAAGCTGCTCCGCCATCACGCCCGCGCCACCGACGTTCATCATCAGCAGCGGCTCGTAGAGGACGACCTTCAGCTCCGGCGGATCCTCCGACTCCAGCGCGGCGCGACGACGCTGGGCGCGCACCTCCATCCGGACCTTGAGCCGGTTGTCGGCGATCGCGGGATCGAAGAAGCGCAGCACGGCCTCGGCATAGGCCGGTGTCTGCAGGCTTCCGGGGACCACGTAGGTCAGGAACCATTCCATCGAGTCGGCCACGGCCTCGAACTGCACCTGCTGGACGGAATTCGGGGTGAGGTGCTCACGGAGGTCGGCGTCGACCACATAGCGCTCGCGCCGGGAGACCCGGGCCTCCTCGAGCAACCGGTTGACCGTCTCCGGGTCGGTGATGTCGAGGAGGTCGAGCACCGACCGCAGATCGGTCGCCGACACGTTGACCTCACCCAGTTCGATACGCTGCACCTTGGAGAGCGACCACTCCATCTCGTCGGCGACCTCGGTCTGCGTCAGACCCTTGGCGTCCCGGGCCGCCCGCAGGGCGTGCCGAACCCGCCATCGGGAGACGGCTGGGTGTTCGGCCCGCCCGGACACGACTGTGTGCCTCCATCGTCGATAACGCTGTGTGAGCCTGCTGTACCTCTGTCAGCTATACCGCAGACAGGAAAAGTACACCACCGTGGCAGGCCCGATCGGTCGCGGATGATTACGACTTCGCGTCTTCCCTTCGTTCGATGGCCCGGATCAGGCCCCGGCAGGCCGCGTCGAACTCGTGCCTCGGCAGCTCGAACACGACCACGTCCTGGCCCTTGTAGGTGGCCCGGAGCTCGGAGCACGACCGGGCCCGGGCCCGCCGGCGCTCGATGATCGCGACGGCCACCGCCACGGCGAAGACGATCAGCGCCAGCGGCAGCGCCCAGCCACCCAAGCGGGTGGCCACCAGTCCGACGACGATCGCGGACGAGCCCAGCGCCCACAATCCGGTGGTCCACGGCAGATCGTCGTGCTGCACCGTGCAGCCTCGCAGTTCGGCGACGACCCACAGACGCCACCCGTGGTCGATCCGGACCTTGACGAGCTTCTCCGTGATCACCACATGGCGGCTTCGGTAGTAGACGGTCATCTGCTTCACCTCCTTCCGCGCGGGTCTTGCACCGCCCGGAAAGGAGGAGAAGGATGGGATTTGAGCGGGCACACCCTTTCCCCTCTCCGGGGTCGGATGCCCGAGGCGGCGCTCAGTGGCAGCTGGGCGCCGCTTCCTTCGTCCACGGACCCCATTCGTGACTCTGACGTCAGTATGCGGCCAAGCGGACGTACTTGCTATACCGCAGATTGCGGTATCGCCGTCAGGATTTGCCAAATGTCAGCAAGTGGCTGGAGGCGCCCAGCAGGGCCGGCTCCGCCTCCAGGCCCCGCAGCACGGCCAGGAGCTCGACCGATGTCACCGGGTCGGCCAGCAGTTCGGTGATCCGGTCGGTCATGGTCCAGACCGGACCCTCGACGGCGAACGTCCGTACCCCCGTCAAACCGGCCGCCGCCGCCTCCAAGATCGGCTCCCCCGGCGCGTGGAAGTAGGCCGTGGTGAACACCTGGCGGTCCCGCGTGGGAAGGTGCCGGCCGTGCGCGATGTCGGCCAGGGTGATCGCCCGAATCTGTCGGTCGCCGAAGAGGCCCCGCGACACGATGTCCAGCAGGGGCGCGTGCCGGGTGATCGTCGCGCCGGCCACGACCCCGCCCGGGCGGGCCACCCGCACCGCCTCCCGCCAGGCAAGCGCACGGGCCACCGGCTCGAGCAGGTGATAGAGCGGCCCCATCAGCAGCACGGCGTCCGCGGAGTCGGAGGACAACGGCAGCGAGCGGGCGTCGCCCAGGATCGCGGTCACCGAGGGCAGGCCGGACGAGGCCGCGACGTGCGAAGGCACCGGGTCGACCACGGTCACCGAGTACCCGGCCCGCCCGAGCGGACCCGCGTAGACACCGGTGGCCCCGCCGACGTCGACGATCACCGCGGGCGGCGGCGGCAGGATGCGGGTCAGGATGTCCCAGGTACGCAGGAACTCCAGGCGCCCGACACCGGCGGCCAGGCGATCGGTCTCACCGCCACGCTCGTAGTAGGCAAGGATCTCCGGGGTCAGCATGGCTCGACGATCGCGCGTCACCGGGAGCAGAGCAACCGGAATCGCCGTGCCGGCTCAGCGCCAGAAGACGGCGACCGCCGCGTTGGCCAGGGTCAGGCCGACGATGGCCAGGAAGTGCCCCTTGGCCACCGACTCCCTCTTCCGCGGCACGACGACCATCACGAAGATCAGCAGCGCGATCACCAGCTTGACGGCCAGCTTGATCGGATCGGGTTCGGCGTCGCCACCCCCGCGCAGCGGCGCGGCGAGGCCGATGCCGCTGAGCAGCTGGACGATGGCGCCCCACAGGACCGCCTTGTTGATCCGGATCTTGCCGCTGAGGTACTGCGTGACCAGGCCGCCCAGCAGGAGCGCGAAACCGATCAGGTGCACGTACAGAAGGATCAGCCGGAGTGCTTCCACGACCGAGAGCTTCCCAGACCGCCGACAGCGTGTCGCTGCCGGGCCGGGCACGCCGCCTGAGGCATCCTAGGAACCTAGGTGCAGGAGGTACGCGATGACGATCAACCCGGGCGCCGCCGAATTTCCGCATCGGCAGATCGCCACCCAGCTCAAGGAGCGCATCCGCCGCGGCGACTGGCAGCCGGGCGAGCGTCTCCCGTCGATCCCGGCGATGGCCGAGATGTTCGGCGTCGCCAAGCAGACCGTGCAGCGGACCGTCGACCAGCTGCGCGTCGAGGGCATCCTGATCACCAAGCCGGGCTCCGGCACGTACGTCCGCGGCACCCGCCGCCGCCTCAACCGGCTCGCCCGCGGCCGCTACGGCTCACACCGCGGCTACCACGCGGATCTCGCCGCCCGCTACCGGCAGCAGCTGGTCGCGGTGGGCCGCGAGCCCGCTCCCCCGGAGGTCGCGGACGCGTTCGGGGTGCGCGACGGAACCGAGATGCTGGTCCGCCGGCACGTGGTGCGCACCGACGACGCCACGGTCGAGGTCGGCGCCTCGTGGTTCCGGCTGAAGGACGTCACCGGCACGTCGCTGGAGCGCCGTGAAGCGTTCGGGCGGCCGCTGTACCAGGAGGCGGAGGAGGCGCTCGACCGCCGCTACGCCTCGGCGACGGACACGATCAGCGCCCGCCAGCCGAGCCGCGAGGAGGCCGAGATCCTGCAGATCCGCCCGGACACCCCGGTGCTCCACCTGCTGCACGTCGCCTTCGACGAGTCGCGGAAACCGATCGAGGTGTCCCAGGCGACATGGCCGGGCCCGATGACCACGCTGACCGAGGACTACCGCATCCCCGCGCCCACGCCGGACCCCGACCCGGATCCCGGATTCGCGCTGGCCTGAGAGGGACAGAACACCTAGAGCTTGATGCCCAGCAACGCGTCCACCGTCCGCGCCATGACGGCGGGTGCGGTCACGTCATCACCGGCGCCGGCGACCGCGGCCTCGGCCCACGCGTCCACGAGCACCAGCGCGGCCGGCGCGTCGAGGTCGTTCGTGAGCGCCTCGCGTACCGAAGCGAGAAGCCCTTCGCCGGACGGCCCGGCACCGGCGGAAGCGGCCGAACGCCACCGCGCCAGCCGCTCCTGACCGGTCTTGAGGACGTCGTCGGTCCACTCGCGGTCGGTGCGGTAGTGGCCGGCCAGCAGCCCGAGCCGCAACGCCATCGGGTCGACGCCGTCGCCGCGCAGCCGGGACACGAAGACCAGGTTGCCCTTGGACTTCGACATCTTCTCGCCGGCCAGCCCGATCATCCCCGCGTGCACGAAGTGGCGGGCGAACGGCCGGTCACCGGTCAGCGTCTCGGCGTGCGCGGCCGAGCACTCGTGATGGGGATAGAGCAGGTCGTTGCCGCCGCCCTGCACGTCGATCGTGGTGCCGAGCAGGTGGAGCGCGATCGTGGCGCACTCGATGTGCCAGCCGGGCCGCCCCGGCCCCAGGTCACCACCGTCCCAGGCCGGTTCGCCGTCGCGGGCGCCACGCCAGAGCAGCGGGTCGAGCGGGTCGAGCTTGCCCTCGCGCCCCGGGTCGCCGCCGCGCTCGGCCGACAGCGTCACCATCTCGTCCCGCGACAAGTGTGACTCGTACCCGAATGAAGGCGCCGCCGCCACCTTGAAGTAGACGTCCCCCGTGCCGTCCTCCAGCGTGTACGCCGAGCCGCCGGCGATCAGGTCACGGACATGCGAGGCGATGCGCGGGATCGACTCGACCGCCCCCACGTAGTGCGCCGGCGGGATCATCCGCAGCGCCTCCATGTCCTCCCGGAACAGCGCCGTCTCGCGCATGGCCAGGACGATCCAGTCCTCACCGTCCCGGGCCGCCCGCTCCAGCAGCGGGTCGTCGATGTCGGTGACGTTCTGCACGTACGTCACGTCGTGCCCGGCGTCGCGCCACACCCGCTGCGCCAGGTCGAACGTGATCATCGTGGCCGCGTGCCCGAGGTGGGTCGCGTCGTAGGGCGTGATGCCGCAGACATACATGGACGCGGTCCCGGCCGGCGCGCTCTCGAACACGCCCTGGCGCGCCGAGTCGTAGAGCCGCAACTCACGCGACGTCCCCGGCAACGACGGCACCTCATGCCCAACCCAAGCGTCCATCCCAAAACCCTATCCAGCGGATTTCCGTGTAGCTGTGATCCGTGCCTCTCGCCCGGTCAAAATCAAGATCAACTTCAAGAGCAGGAGGTCGCAGCCGGGTGGGTGGTCCAGACCGTCGCTCCCGCCGAGGGTCGCTCCGCTCCACCTGCGTGCGAAGTCACCCCAACCCCCAAACCCATTCCCGCCCCACCCCATCACCCAACGGGGCGGCCGCGCGCCCAGCCCGTCAACCCGCCACCGGGACCCCTGACACCAGGTCTCCACGCGCAAATAGCTCGGAGTGGCGGAACAGGCCCCTACACCGGGGGCCAGGGGACGGCGGGCCAGTCGGTGGGCGGGTCGGGGAACTTGGCCACGCGGAGCAGCCGCTTGACGCGGAGGCGGATGTGCTGGACCTCGGAGATCGTCAAGTGCTCCTCGAGGGCCTCGCCCAACGAGCCGTCGAGCGCCGCCCGCAACGACGACAACGTCTCGACCGCCTCGGCCGGGAGCGCCTTGCCGGTCCAGCCCCAAAGGACCGTGCGCAGCTTGTTCTCGACGTGGAAGCTGACGCCGTGGTCGACGCCGAAGACGCGGTCGTCCGGGGCGTAGAGGACGTGGCCACCCTTGCGGTCGGCGTTGTTGATCACGGCGTCGAGGACGGCCAGGCGGGCCAGGCGCGGGTCGTCGGCGTGGGCCAGGGCGTAGGCGTCGCCCTCTTCGTCGCGGGCCGAGGCGACCGCCAGCCAGCCCTCGGGCACGTCGTAGGCCGGGACGAAGCCGATCAGCGAGGAGGCGTCGTCGGGCTCGTCGATCCAGAGCTGGCAGGCGCCGACGCCGAGCGGACCGTCGCGCAGGATCGTCGGGGGCACCAGGCCCCAGCCGGTCGACTGGGAGACCAGGTAGGCCGACACCTCGCGGCCGGCCAGCGTGCCGTCGGGGAAGTCCCACAACGGGCGCTCGCCGCGCACCGGCTTGTAGACGCAGCGCCGGTTCAGCCCGTCGAGGGTGATCTCGGCGCGCAACGTGGTGTTGGACGCGTCGACGAGGCGGCCCTCGAGCTCCATCTCGCCGCGGGTCAGCAACTCGACCGCGTCGTCCTCGGGCAGCACCGAGATCGTCACCGGTGGTAGCCGTTGTGCCGGGGGCACAGGTGCCCGGCGGGGTCGAGGGGCTGGCCACAGAGCGGGCAGGGTGGGCGGCCGGCGGCGACCACGCGGCGGGCCCGGTCGATGAACTCGCGGGTCTTCTCGGGGGTCAGCCGCACCCGGAGCCGGTCGAGGTCGTCGTCGGGCTCGTCCTCGTCGTCGTCATCGTCGTCGGCCACCTCGTCGTCGTCGGCGCCCAGGTCGACCTCGGCCTCGCCCTCACCGGCCTCGATCGCCTCGATCACGACCGTGGTGGTGTCGACGTCGAAGGCCAGCCCGAGGGTGCCGACCCGGAATTCCTCGTCGACCGGCGTGTCGAGCGGCTCGTTGTCGTGCAGGGCGAGCACCGGCGCGTCGGGCAGGTCGACGCCGAAGCGGCGGCCGGCCTCGGTGAGCAGCTCCTCGAGCTTTTCGGCGAGGAGTGACACCTGCACCTTCTCCAGGGCGACGCTGACCACGCGGCCACCACCGCGGGCCTGGAGGAAGAAGGTGCGGTCGCCCGGCTCGCCGACCGTGCCGGCGACGAACCGCTCCGGCGGCTCGAAGGCATGCACCTGGTGGGTCATACGAAAAAGCCTATCCGCCCCGGGACGCGAGCGCGCAGCGCACCGGCGGGGTTCGCCGAGGGCGCAACCGCGCTTTACGCTGCGGAAACAGTCAACTACGCGGTGTCACCACCGCCCCCGCCGCCCACCGGCGCGTCGCTGGACGCCGGCGCCGCCGGGATGAGGCTGGTCAAGTCGCTGGTGTCGTTGAGACGCACGAGGAACGGGCGGGTCGGCGTGTACCGGATCACGCTGATCGACGCCGGGTCGGCCACGATCCGCTGGAACTCGTCCAGGTGCAGACCCATCGCGTCGGCGACGATGGCCTTGATCACATCGCCGTGGCTACAGGCCAGCCAGAGCGCCTCGGGCCCGTGCTCGGCCGTGACCGCCGCGTCCCAGCGGCGCATCGCGGCCACCGCGCGGGCCGACATCGCGGCCATCGCCTCGCCGTCCGGGAAGGTCACCGCGCTGGGGTGCTGTTGCACCACCGGCCACAGCGGGTCCTTGGCCAGCTCGGCCAGCGGCCGGCCCTCCCACTCGCCGTACCCGCACTCGATCAGGCCGTCGTCCTCGATCGGCTTGGCCTCGGGCAGGGCCAGCTCGAGCGTCTGCCGGCAGCGGATCAGCGGGCTGGTCACCACCTTGGTCAGCGGCAGCGCGCGCAGCCGCTGCCCGGCCCGCTCGGCCTGGGACCGCCCGGTGTCGTCGAGCTCGACCGGCTGCCGCCCGGCCAGGCCGCCGCTCGCGTTCGCGGTGGTCCGGCCGTGCCGCATGAGCAGGACGGTGGCCACTAGGACGCCACCCCGGCCTCGTCGAACGCCTCGGCCACCACGCGCAGGGTGTCCAGACCGGACTTCAGATCTCCCACGTACGGGCTGACCGACAGCGTGGTGACGCCGGCCGCGGCGTATTCACGGATCCGCTCGACGATCACCGGGCGCGGGCCGACCAGGGCCGTACGCTCGATGAACTCCTGCGGGACGGCCGCCGCGGCCTCCCGGATCTTCCGGTCGAGGTAGAGGTCTTGAACCTCCTTGGCCGCGTCGCCGAAGCCCATGCGTACGGCCAGGCGGTTGTAGAAGTTCTGCTCGCGGCTGCCCATGCCGCCGACGTAGAGCGCCGCGTAGGGCCGGATCACGTCGGCGCAGGAGGCCACGTCGTCGCCGATCGCCACCGGCACGCTGGGCGCGATGTCGAAGCCGGTCAGCCCCTGGCCCGCCTTGGCCCGGCCGGCCTCGATGTGGCGCAGGTGGTCGGAAGCCGTCCGCGGGTCGAAGAAGATGGCCAGCCAGCCGTCGGCGATCTCGCCGGCCAGCTCGAGGTTCTTCGGGCCGACCGCGGCCAGGTAGATCGGGATGTGCTCGCGCGGCGGGTGGAAGCCGAGCCGCAGCGCCTTGCCCGCGCCGCCGGGCAGCGGCAGGGTGAAATGCTCGCCCTCGTACGCCACCGGCTTGCGGCCCAGGGCCAGCTTCACGATGTCGACGTATTCCCGGGTCCGGCCGAGCGGTTTGGCGAAGCGCACGCCGTGCCAGCCCTCGGAGACCTGCGGCCCGGACACGCCCAGCCCGAGCCGGAACCGGCCCCCGGAGAGCGCGTCGATGGTCGCCGCGGTCATCGCGGTCGCGGCCGGCGTACGCGCGGGAATCTGCATCACCGCCGCGCCGACGTCGATGCGCTCGGTCTGGCCGGCGATCCAGGCCAGCGTCGACGGCGAGTCGGAGCCGTACGCCTCGGCGGCCCACACCACCGAGAAGCCGAGCCGGTCCGCCTCACGCGCGAGCGCCAGATGATCGGCGGGCGTTGTCCACGCCGCCTGGTAGCCGAGGTTGAGTCCGAGCCGCACGAGCCCTCCCGAAACAATAGGGAAACCTGACCTGAGCCTACTGACCCGCTCGTGAGGCATCTCGGTCCGGTAACCGACGCCGCGCGGGATGTCGCTGGACGGCGGGTGGTGAATATGGTTCACCCATGCAACAGCGACCGCTCGGCCGAAGCGGGCTGGCGGTCTCGCGGCTCGCGCTCGGCACCATGACGTGGGGCCGGGACACCGATCCCGACGACGCGGCCGCCCAGCTCAAACTCTTCCTCGACGCGGGCGGCACGCTGCTCGACACCGCGGACGTGTACGGCGACGGCGACGCCGAGTCGGTGATCGGCACCCTGCTGGAACAGCTGGTGCCGCGGGACGAGGTGCTGATCGCGACCAAGGCCGGGCTGACGCCGGGCGGCTGGCGGCGCCGGGACGGCTCCCGCGGCCACCTGCTGAGCTCGCTGGAGAGCTCGCTGCGCCGGCTCGGCACCGACCACGTCGACCTCTGGCAGGTGCACGGGTACGACCCGCAGACCCCGCTGGAAGAGACCCTGGCCGCCCTGGACCACGCGGTGACCAGCGGAAAGGCCCGGTACGTGGGCGTCTCCAACTTCGCCGGCTGGCAGACCGCACGCGCGGCGGCGTGGCAGGCCGCGTACCCCGGAAGGGCGCCGATCGTGGCCGCCCAGATGGAGTACTCGCTGCTCGAGCGGGGCATCGAGCGCGAGCTGCTGCCGGCCGCGGCCGCGCTGGGCATCGGCCTGCTGGTGTGGTCGCCGCTGGGCCGGGGCGTGCTGACCGGGAAGTACCGGGACGGCCGCCCGCTCGACTCCCGGGCCGCGTCCGAACATCTGGCCGGGTTCGTCCAGCCCTACCTGGAACCGCGCAGCTCGAGCATCGTCGAGTCGGTGGCGACCGCGGCCCGTGGGCTGGGCGTGTCGCCGATCGAGGTGGCGCTGGCCTGGATCCGGGACCGGCCGGGCGTGAGCGCGCCGATCCTCGGGGCCCGCACCGCCGGGCAGTTGCAGGGCGCGCTGCTCAGCGAGGAGCTGACGCTGCCGGGCGAGATCGCCCGGGCGCTCGACGACGTGTCGGCGATCGAGGTCGGCTACCCCGAGCGCGAGGGATGATCCGGCGGGCGCTGCTCGCCCCGATGCGCGCGAGCACCTACCGCCGGGCGGTGTTCCTGCTGCTCGGCACGGTGATCCTGCTCCCCTACCTGCTGCTGGCCGGGCTGATCGGCCAGAGCCTGCTCACCACCACCGACAACCGGGCGGCCATGCTCGGGATCGCCGCCGTGGTGGCCGTGGTCGGCCTGGTCCCGCCATTCCTCAGCGGCACCCGCGAGCTCGAGATCGCGGCCGCCCGGGCGCTGCTGCGCGTCGACCTGCCGGCGCCGGGCCCGCCCGCGCTGGAGACGCGGCTGCGCGCGGCGCTGTGGTTCGCGGTGCACCTGACGGTGGGCGCGGTGATCGGCACGGCGCTGGTGGCGGCGGTGCCGTTCGCGTTCGTCGGCCTGTCCGACCGGCCCACGGCGGCCTCGCTCGGGGTGGCGCTGCTGATCCTGCTGGGCACGGTCTACGCCACCGCCGGACTGGGCGCGCTGGCCGCCACGATGGCGCCGGTGCTGCTCGGGCCGTCCCCGGCCGAGCGGATGGCCGCGGTCGAGGCGCGCGAGCGGCGGCTGGCCGAGCGCAACCGGCTGGCCCGTGAGCTGCACGACTCGGTGGGGCACGCGCTGACCGCGACGACGTTGCAGGCGGGCGCGGCGCGGGCGGTGTTCGACCAGGACCCGGAGTTCGCGCGGCGGGCGCTGGCGGCCATCGAGGAGCTCGGCCGGTCCTCGATGGACGATCTCGACCGGGTGCTGGGGTTGTTACGGGCCGAGAACGAACGGCCTTCCGTTCTCCCGGCGTCGCGCGCGGGGTTGCAGCGGCTGCTCGACGACATGCGCGCCGGTGGCATCGAGGTGCACGCCGATCTCGACGTCGGGGAAACGCTGCCCGGCGAGGCCTTCCGGCTGGTCCAGGAGAGCCTGACCAACGCGGCCAAGCACGGGACGGGCTCGGTGCGCCTCACCATCACGGCGGCCGAGGAGCTGGTCATCGAGGTGCGCAATCCGGCCGCGGGCCGGGCGAACCGCTCGCGGGGCCGGGGCCTGACCGGGATGCGCGAGCGGGTGCGGCTGGCCGGCGGCACGCTCGAGGCGGGCCGGGACGGCGACGACTGGCTGGTGCGTGCGAGACTGCCGCGTGACTAAGGTCCTGATCGTCGACGACGACGCGCTGATCCGGGCCGGCCTTCGCGCGATCCTCGACGCCGAGCCCGATCTGACGGTGGTCGGCGAGGCCGGCGACGGCGCCGAGGTGGTCCCGGCGGTGGTCGAGCTGCGGCCCGACGTCGTGCTGATGGATGTCCGCATGCCGCGCGTCGACGGCATCCAGGCGACCCGGCTGCTGCACGAGCGCCTCGACGCGCCGCCGCGGGTGCTGGTGGTGACCACGTTCGAGAACGACGAGCACGTGTACGACGCCCTGCGCGCGGGCGCCGGCGGCTTCCTGCTCAAGCGGTCCCGGCCGGCCCAGATCGTGGAGGCGGTCCGGGTGGTCGCCCAGGGCGAGTCGCTGCTCTTCCCGGCGGCGGTGCGGCGGCTGGCGGCGGCGTACGGCGAGCCCAAGGAACAACTGCCGGGGGTACGCCTGACCGACCGCGAGGGCGAGGTGCTGGCCCTGATGGCCGACGGCCTGTCCAACGCCGAGATCGCGGCGCGGCTGGTGCTCGGGGTCGAGACGGTGAAGACGCACGTCGGCAACGTCCTGGCCAAGCTGGGCGTCCGCGACCGTACCCAGGCCGTGGTGGTCGCGTACCGGTCCGGGTTCATCTCGAGCTAGCACGGCATCTCCCCCTGGCGCGGGAGCGGGTCCACGCCTGGGCGGGATCCGCCGTGCGGCGCGAACCGCGAGCGTGGACGCATGAGCATTCAGATCAAGGCGGCCGGTCCGGCCGCCGCCTACGGCACCCTCGGGCTGTACTGGACCTTCGCCGGGCACGGCTTCCCGTTCGGGCGCGACGACCCCCGCAACGGCACCAGCGTCCTCCGCACCCTCGACCCGGCCGTGATCGCGCCGATCTTCGCCGGGATGCTCCTGATCACCGCCGTCCTGCTCCTGATCATGCACGGCAGTGGTAGCCAGGAGCGGCATCCGAGCCACGAATACCGCTCTGAGCTACCACTGCCAGCTGGGCACCCGACGCGAGCGGCTCGGCTGGCCATGCTGGGCTGGTGCTGGGCGGTCGTGGTGGCGCTGGTGATCGTGGTGCCGGACACCCGTCTGCTGACCCTGGCCGGCTACCTGCCGATCCTGATCGTCGGGGCGCCGTTCGGCTGGCCGCCGATCGACTACGGCATCGTCTTCAACTGGCAGCACGCCAACCAGGTGGTCTGCCTGGCCCTCGGCCTGCTGGTGGCCCTGGCCGTGCTGCGCTGGCAGCGTCGAACCGCCGGGGCGTGCGAGGCCTGCGGGCGCGACGACCGGGCGGGCGGCTGGACCACGCCCGGGGCGGCTGCGCGCTGGGGCCGCTGGGCGACCGGCGTGGCCGCGGCCGTACCGGCCTTCTACGCGGTGGTCCGGCTGGCCTGGGCGGCCGGCATCCCGTTCGGGATCAGCGACGAGTTCCTGGCCGAGATGCAGCGCACCGGCATGGTCTGGGCCGGTCTCGGGCTGGGCGCGTTCGCCCTGGCCGGGGCGGTGCTGACGCTGGGCCTGGTGCAGCGCTGGGGTGAGGTCTTCCCGCGCTGGATGATCGGCCTGGCCGGCAAGCGGGTGCCGATCCGGCTGGCCACCGTGCCGGCGACGTTCGTCGCGCTGGCGGTCACCGCGGCGTCGCTCGGCCTCTACAGCGAGCCCGAGCTCTACACGTCCGAGCTGAGCCTGGCCCACATCCCGCAACTGGCCTGGCCGCTGTGGGGCGCCGCCCTGGGCGCCGCGACCTACGCCTACCACCTGCGGCGGCGCCCGGCCTGCCGGGACTGCGGGCGAGGGCTGGTGCGGTCGCGGGAACCGCAGGCATATTAGGAGTCATGGACTACGAATACGCGCCCCTGCGGTTGCCTTCGAATGTCGATCGGTTGACCGCCGCGGCGCAGCTCGCCATCCAGGCGGAGTTCTCCGGGTGGGAACTCGCCCGGGTGCAGCTCTTCCGGGACGGGACCCGGCAGGTGGTGCTCCGCCGCAAGGTGCGGGAGAACCCCCAGCCGGGTCTCTCCTACTGACCGTCCGGAACTACTGCTCGTCCTCCTCCTCGGGGAGGTACGGGTGCTCGTCGAGACGGCCGACGAGCAGGTCGTCCGCGCTGGGCGTGAACGGTCCGGCGCCGTCGCTGTCCTCGTACGCCTCGAGGTCGAGCGGCTTGGCGGTCTCGCTGACCGTGATCAGGCCGTCGAGCGGCTCCAGCTCGGGCACGTCGAGCGAGCTGAGCGAGCCGTCACCGGACTGCAGCAGCTCGAGCACGGCCTCGCCGACCGACTCGATCGGGTCGGGGTCCTCGTCCTCCGGCACCGCGTTGCGACGGGCCGCGCCGGCCACCCGGAGCAGCGCCGACACGCTGGGCACCCGGTAGTCACGCCGCTGCTTCACCGAGATCACCTGCGCGTACGCGTCGGCCGGCTCGGCGCCGTCCAGCCCGCCCACGCCCAGCCCGAAGCGCTGATCGGCCTCGTCCGGGTCGATCGACTCGACGTCCCACGGCGTCACCTCGCCGTAGGCGTCCAGCAACTGCTCGTCGTAGGCGAACGAGGCGTTGTTGAGCGCCACGTACGCCTGCCAGACGCCGTCGTCGTCGATGCGTCCCTCGGCGGCTTTCACCGCGGCCAGGTGCGCGCGGGCGGCATCGACCACGCGGTCCAGGGCGGCGTCAAGGTCCGCCATCCGGTCGGTCATCTGAGTTGGGTCCTCTCGGGTGGGGTCCGATGGATTGCGTTGTCAGCTGGCGCGCAGCAGCCGGTCGAGCACGCGCACGCCGAACCTTAGTCCCTCGACCGGGACGCGCTCGTCGATGCCGTGGAACAACGAGGAGAAGGCGAGGTCGGCGGGCAGTTTGAGCGGGGCGAAGCCGAAGCACCGGATGCCCAGGGTGGTGAACGCCTTGGCGTCCGTACCCCCCGAAAGCATGTAGGGAACCGCCCGCGCGCCCGGGTCCTCCGCGCGCAGCGCGGCGCTCATCGCCTCGACCAGCGCGCCGTCGAAGCCGGTCTCCAGCGCGGCCTGCTGCTGCAGGTGCTCGATCTCGATGTCCGGGCCGATCAGGCCGCGCAGCTGCGTCAGGAAGATCTCGGCCTGGCCGGGCAGGGTGCGGCAGTCGATGGTGGCGGACGCCTTGCCGGGGATCACGTTGTCCTTGTAACCCGCCTCGAGCCGGGTCGGGTTGGCCGTGTTGCGCAGGGTGGCGCCGATCAGGTTGGCGATCGGGCCGAGCTTGGCGATGGTCAGCTCGGGCTCGGCCGGGTCGAACTCGACGCCCAGCGCGTCCGAGACCCGCTCCAGGAAGCTTTGCACGGTCGGCGTGAGCACCAGCGGGAACTGGTGCCGGCCGACCGCGGCGACCGCCTCGGCGACCGCGGTGACGGCGTTGTCGTCGTGCACGAACGAGCCGTGCCCAGGCCGGCCCCTGGCGTGCAGGCGCAGCCAGTTGATCCCCTTCTCGGCCGTCTCGACGAGGTAGAGCCGCAGGTCGTCGTGGATCGTGTAGGAGAAGCCGCCGACCTCGCCGATCGCCTCGGTGCAGCCCTCGAACAGGTCGGCGTGCTCACGGACGAGGAACTGCGAGCCGTACGTCATGCCGGCTTCCTCGTCGGCGGTGAACGCGAGCACGATGTCGCGGGGCGGCACCACGCCGGTCCGCTGCCAGTGGCGGACCGTCGCGAGCATCATCGCGTCGAAGTCCTTCATGTCGATCGCGCCGCGGCCCCACAGGTAGCCGTCCTTCTCCTCGCCGGAGAACGGCGGCACCGACCACTCGCTGGCGTCGGCGGGCACCACGTCGAGGTGGCCGTGCACGAGCAGGGCGCCGCGGGAGCGGTCGGCCCCGGGGATGCGGGCGACCAGGTTGGCCCGTTTCGGCGCCGATTCGTGGATGACCACCTCGACGCCCACCTCGGTGAGCTTCTCGGCGACGTACTCGGCGGCGGCGCGTTCGCCGACCGTGGTGCGCTGGTCGCCGGTGTTGGTGGTGTCGATCCGCAACAGGTCCTGGCAGATGCCGACGACCTCGTCGACAGCGGTGTCGGTCATCCGCCTTTCATACCAGGCAGGTGTTTCGGAGATCTTGGCGGCGGGTACGAGCGGCGCCGTGTCCGCGCTGAATCTTCCTCCGCTGCCGCCCGTCGGCGGCGAGACGACCGGTCGCAATGTCATCGACGTGCTCTCCGAGCAGCACCGCGAACTGCTGGAGCTGACCGCCCTGCCGGCCGGGCCGGAACGTGGACGGCACGCCCAGGCGCTCGTCGCCGAGCTGTCCCGGCACCTGTCGGCCGAGGAGCAGTACCTGTATCCGGCGGTCCGCAAGGTGGTGCCGGACGGCGACCGGCTGGCCGACCGGGAGCTGGCCGAGGACCACGAACTGCTGGTGACGCTGCAACGCCTGGATCGGGCCAGGCCCGACGATCCGGGCTTCGCCGAGGCGGCCGCCGCGGTCGGCGAGGCGGTGGCCCGGCACGCGCGGGCGGACGCCGAGGAGCTGTTCCCGCTGCTGGCCCAGATGGTGCCGATGGAAGACCTGATCCGGATCGGGAACCGGGTGGAGACGGCCGAGGAGGCGGCGCCGACCAGGCCGCATCCCGGTACACCGGCCAGACCACCGTGGAACAAGGTGATCGACCCGGTGGTCGCGGTGGCCGACAAAGCACGCGATGCTGTGACGAGGCGCACAACGTACGCGAAAGACCTTTGATCGGCCGTTGTCAATTAACCCGTTTGCAACAGACGGGGGATCTTTGCCTGGCCGAAGGTCTAGCCGGGATCCTGCGAACGTCCTACCGTCACGCTATGAACCTGGAGCTGCGGCATCTGAAGGTGGTCTGCGCGATCGCCGAGACGGGCAGCGTGACCAAGGCGGCGTCCCAGCTGGGACTCGCGCAACCCGCACTGACGGCCCAGTTGCAACGGATCGAACGTACGCTCGGCGGACCCCTCTTCGACCGCGACCGGCGCGGCGCCCGGCCGACCGCGCTCGGTGAGCTGGTCCTCTCCCGGGCCCGGGTGCTCCTGCCCGCGATGAAGGGCCTGCAGGACGAGGCGGCCCGGCTGGCCGGCGCGGGCTCGGACGACACGATGAGCCGCTACCGGATCGGGCAGGTCGGCGGGCCGGTGATCGGCGGGCTGGTGAACCGGCTGTCCGAGGCCCAGCCCGAGGCGCAGATCTCCACCCACGCGTCGTACTACGTGGAGGAGCTGGCCACCCTGGTACGCGACGGGAAGCTCGACTTCGCGCAGGTCGGCGTGTGCGGCGACGCGATGCCGTCGGCCGAGTACGGGCTGGTCTGGCAGACCATCGCCATCGACGCGGTCTGCGTGCTGATGCAGGCCGACTCGCCGTTCGCCAAGGACGACGAGATCGACCTGGCCGTGCTCGCCGACGAGGAGTGGGCGGCCGGCACCGGCGACGGCTGCTTCGCCGACTGCTTCGCGGCGGCCTGCGCCCGCGCCGGTTTCACCCACAAGCGTTGCCTCGAGACCGACATCCGCGGGGTGGTCGACATGGTCGACTCCGGCGGCGCGCTGGGGCTGTGTCAGCCCACCTTCCGCGCGCCCGCCGGACTCACCCACCGGCCGCTGGCCGGCGCGCCGGTGCGCTGGCGGCAGGTGCTCGGGTGGCACCCCGACTCACCCGCCGCCCAGGTCGCGCCCCGGCTGATCGGGATGGCGGTCGACGCCTACCAGGAGGTCGTCGCCCGCAATCCGCTCTATGTCGACTGGATCCGGGCCTACCCGCAGCTAGGCGGCAACACCCTCGCTGCGGCGTGAGCCGGCGGTCAGCGTGAGCTGACCGTCCACCACGTCGGCGGTGACCGTCTGACCCGGCGCCAGATCGGCCGCGAGCAACATCCGGGACAGCCGGTTGTCCAGCTCGCGCTGGATCGTCCGGCGCAACGGACGCGCCCCGAACTCGGGCTGGTAACCGCGCTCGGCCAGCCAGTCCACCGCGGCCGTGGTGACCTCGAGCGCGATGTCCTGCGCGCCCAGCCGGCCCCGGGTGTCCTCCAGCAGCATCTCGGTGATCTGCCGCAGCTGCTCGCTCTCCAACCGGCGGAAGACGATGATCTCGTCGATCCGGTTGACGAACTCCGGCCGGAACGAGTCCCGCAGCCGCCGGTCGAGCTGCTCGCGGAGAGCGTCGTCGGCCGACGACGACCCGGTGTCGAAGCCGACACTGCGCCGCGAACCGTCGATCAGGTCCGACCCGATGTTGCTGGTCATGATCAGGACGGTGTTGCGGAAGCTCACCGTCCGGCCCTGGCTGTCGGTCAGCCTCCCGTCGTCCAGCACCTGGAGCAGGATGTTGAACACGTCCGGGTGGGCCTTCTCGATCTCGTCGAGCAGCACCACGCTGTACGGACGCCGCCGCACCGCCTCGGTCAGCTGCCCCGCCTCGTCGTAGCCGACGTAGCCGGGAGGCGCACCGACCAGCCGCGACACGGTGTGCCGCTCCTGGAACTCGCTCATGTCGAGCCGCACCATCCGGTCGCTGTCGCCGAACAGCGCCTCGGCCAGCGAGCGCGCCAGCTCGGTCTTGCCGACCCCGGTCGGGCCGAGGAAGAGGAAGCTGCCGACCGGCCGGTCCGGGTCGCCGAGCCCGGCGCGGGAACGCCGCACGGCCTCGGCCACCGCGGCCACCGCGTCGTCCTGCCCGACCACGTGGTCGTGCAGGTGCCCCTCGAGGCGCAGCAGGCGGTCCCGCTCCTCCTCGGTGAGCTGGGTGACCGGGATGCCGGTGGCCCGGGACACCACGTCGGCCACGTCGACCGGGGTCACCCGCGGCACCTCCTTGTTCTCGGCGGCCGGCGTCTGCAGCGCCGCGATCTGGTCGCGGAGCTCGGACGCGCGCTCGTAGTTCTCCGCCGCCACGGCCTGGTCGCGGTCGCGGGTCAGCTGCTCCAGCTCGCCCTCCACGCGCCGGACGTCGGCCGACGGGGTCTTCACCCGCAGCCGCACCCGCGCGCCGGCCTGGTCGATCAGGTCGATCGCCTTGTCCGGCAGGAACCGATCGGTGATGTACCGGTCGGACAGCTCGGCCGCGGCGTCCAGCGCCTCGTCGGTGATCCGTACCTGGTGGTGGGCCTCGTAGTTGTCCCGCAGGCCGCGCAGGATCTGCACGGTGTCTCCGACCGTCGGCTCACCGACCATGACCGGCTGGAAGCGCCGGGCCAGGGCCGCGTCCTTCTCGATGTGCTTGCGGTACTCGTCCAGGGTGGTCGCGCCGACCACCCGGAGCCGGCCGCGGGCCAGCGCCGGCTTGAGCATGTTGCTCGCGTCCGTGCCGCCGCCCTCGCCGCCGCCACCGGCGCCGACCAGGGTGTGGATCTCGTCCAGGAAGACGATCAGGTCGTCGCCGTGCTCCTGGATCTCGTCGATCACCTTGCCCAGCCGCTCCTCGAAGTCGCCGCGGAACCGGGTGCCCGCGACCAGGCCGGCCAGGTCGAGCTGGATGACCCGCTTGCCCTCCAGGGTCAGCGGCACGTCGTTGTCGACGATGCGCTGGGCCAGGCCCTCGACGATCGCGGTCTTGCCGACGCCGGCCTCACCGATCAGCACCGGGTTGTTCTTGGTCCGCCGGGACAGCACCTCGACGGCCTGCTCGATCTCGTCGGCCCGGCCGATCACCGGGTCGATCTCGCCGCGGCGGGCCATCGCGGTCAGGTCCACGCCGAACTGCTCGACCGTCGGCGTCTTGCTGTTGCCACCGGCCGCCGGCTGGTCCGGCTGGGCCAGGGCCCTCGGGTCCATCTTGCCGTTCAGCAGCCGGCCGGCCGCCGAGTCGGGGTTGAGGCCCAGCGCCATCAGCACATGCTCGGGCCCGACGTAGGACGATCCGAGGGCCCGGGAGATCTGCAGGCTGTCCAGCAGGGCACGCTTGGCCGCCGGGGTCAGCGCGATCGTCTCCGGGAGGTCCGCGGAACGGACGTCCGGCGTACCCATCTCGGCCAGGACCGCCTCGGGGTCGGCGCCGGCTCGCTTGGCCAGCGCCCGCAGCGGCTCGCGCTGCAACGCGGACCACAGCAGGTGGTCGGTGTCGAGGTCGGCCACCGGCACGCCCGCGGGCGAGGTCTCGGCGGCGCGCGCGGCGGCATCGGACAGCACGGCCCGCGCGTCGTTGCTCATGTATCGGGTGATGTCGATCCGCTGCTGGCGGCGCGATTCCGCGCCGAGGAAGCGCTCGAACAGGTCGTCCCACTCACTCATTTGTCCGTCTCCCAACGTGCGCCGGCGTCGGACGCACAGTTGAGTCAAGTCGAGTCAACTCTGCCGGATTCCCGCCGCTCGGCTGTGAGACGCTGCTCTCATGACGGAATACCCGCTCCTGGTCGTGGACGCCGCCAACGTCGTCGGGTCCAAGCCGGACGGGTGGTGGCGCGATCGCGCCGGGGCGGCGGCACGGTTGCGCGACGGGCTGGCCACGGTCGCGACGGACGGCCTGCCCGATCTTCCCGGGCCGCTCGACGTGCTCCTGATCGTGGAGGGCAAGGCCCGAGGCATAAAACCTATTCCGGGTGTACGGGTGGAAAGCGCGCCAAACTCCGGCGACGACGCGATCGTCGGCGCGGTCGCCTCGGCCGGCCGCGAGCGCAGAGTAATCGTCGTATCAGCAGACCGTGAGCTGCGCCGACGGGTCGTCGACCTTGGCGCCGAGGTGCGGGGACCGTCCTCTGTACCACGATGAGTGCGCTTGAATGAATGGGACGGCCTGGCACGCGGGCCCCACAAGGGGCGATAGTCTGGCCAGAAGTGGTCAGGTACTCATCTGCGGGAGGCTGCACGAGTGGCCAGCGTCGCCGAGGTGCGCGCGGCAGTCGATGCCGCGTTGCAGCAGGTCACCGAAGGTCAGGCGGCGATTCAGGCGGCGCGTGAGAAGCTCGGCGAGGCTCAGCAGAGCCTGGCCGCCGCGCTCGACGGCAGCGCCAACGACGCCGTCGGCGCCGCGCATGCCTCGCTGTCACAGGCCGACCAGCAGCTCGAGGAGTGCATGGGCGCCACCCTGCTCGCCGTCGAGCAGGCCCAGACCTACACGGCGACCCTGTAGCCGCCATGTCGCTGCTGCAGGAGTTAGGCGCCCAGCTCCGGGCGACGTCCGACGAGCTGCCCACCGGCCTGGTGACCGCCGCCATGGAGAAACTGCGCAGCGCCACCGAGCTGCTCAACTGGGTGCGGCAGACCTCGGTCGACCCGATCGGCGTGCCGCAGCTCGGCAACGCCACCGAACACGCCGAGCACGCCGCGGCGGCGCTGCGGCTGGCCCAGGACGCGATCGCCTCGTACCTCGCGCAGGTCGGGCTGTCCGGCGAGAGCCAGGGTGGCGACGCCGGCCGCGACTGGCGGTCCGGGCTCGACCGCGACGAGGAGAAGGACAAGGTCGCCCCGCCGCCCGGCGACGAGGACAAGCAGCCGCCGCCGGAACGCCTCGGGCCGTGGTGGCAGCGCCGGGTCGAACAGCTCACCAACGAGGCGCCCGGCGAGGCCGACAACACCGACGGCCGGATCGGCACCACCGATCTGCTGCGCCGGGTGGCCGGCCGGGTCCGGGCCGGCGACCGGGCCAGCCTCGGCCGCGACCTGCACGGGGTGAACGCGGCGACCGGGCTCTCGCTCTCCGCCGCGGCCGGGCCGGTGCTCCGCCGGCTGGCCGGTGACCTGCTGGGCCACGAGCCGCGGCCGGACGACGTGAGCCGGCTGCGGACAGCGGTCTCCGGGCGGGTGCGGTCGCTGCTGCCCGGCATCTCCCCCGCCGCCCTGGACGCGGTGATCAGCCGCACCTGCCGGGCCAAGTCGCCGGACGGCGACCAGCCCCACCCGGCCGACTCCGCGGTCGCGTCCAGCGTGGTGGCCGGCGTGCTGCTCGCCCGCCTCGGCCGGGACGCGTCCACCCTCGACCCGACCGCGCCCGAGCCGCTGCCGCGGCGCCCCGAGGAACGACCGATGAACGGCGCCGATGCCTGATCCACTCGCCCAGCAGACGCTCGACGTCCGCGCCGCCCTGGCCCAGGCACTGGGCGCCGCCGACGCCACCCTCAGCGAGGCCCAGCAACGGCACATCGCCGCCGTCGAACGCCGCGACCGGCTGGCCGCCGCGGCCGACCGGCAACGCGTGCAGCTCGCGCACGCCCGGGACAACCGGCTGCGGGACATCGCGCACCGGCACCACGACGAGCTCGCGGCGCTGGCCGGAGCGGCCGCGGCAGCCGGGCAGACCGGAGCGCCGGGCGCGGCCGGTGACCCCTGGGAGAGCTGGCAGCCGACCCCCGGCATGCCCGGGGACACCGCGCCCGAGCTGCGGATCGGGCGGTTGCTCCTGCCGTACTCGGGTGAGGTTCCGGCCCTGGTTCCGCTCCTCGACCGCGGTCACGTGGTGGTGCGGGGCGACGACGACCGGCTCTGCGACGAGGTGGTGGCCGGCCTGCTGCTGCGGGCGCTCGGCTCGGCGCCGCCCGGCACCGTACGCCTGACCGGCTACGACCCCGAGAACCTGGGCGGCGGGCTGGCCGGCTTCGCGCCCCTGGCCGGCGCCGGCGTGCTCACCTTCGTCGGACCCGGCGGCCTGCCCGCCCTGCTCGACGAGCTGGTCGAACACGTACGCCGGATCAACGAGACCGTGCTGGCCGGCGAGCACACGTCCCTGCGCGAGCTGGCCGCCGCCACCGGGCGCCGCCCCGAACCGTGGCGGATCGCCGTCCTGCTCAACCCGGGCGCCCTGACCAAGCCCGAACGCCAGCAGCTGGAACGGCTGCTGCGCACCGGCACGGCCTGCGGGGTGCACCTGGTCATCCGTGGTCTCGGCGTGCGGGCGGTGCCCGGCATCGAGGTGATCGCCGCCGCCCCCGGTGACGACGCCCGGGCCAGCGGCGCCGGCGACCTGCCGATCCGGCTCGACCCCGGGCCGCCCGCCGGGGTGCTCACGCTGACCAGCCGGCGGATCGCCGACGAGGTGGCCGCCGGGCCGGCCCCGGTCGCGCTGGCCAGCCTGCTGCCGGCCGAGGAGTGGCAGGAGGATTCGGCGCTCGGGCTGACCGCCCCGCTGGGCGACAGCCCGCAGGGCACCGAGGTGCGGGTGACGCTGGCCGACTACCCACCTCACGCGCTGATCGCCGGCCCGTCCGGCACCGGCAAGACCAACCTGATCTACGCCTGGATGGGCGCCCTGTCAGCCCGCTACTCCCCCCACGAGCTGGCCTTCTACCTGCTCGACTTCAAGGAGGGGGTGTCCTTCGCCCGGTTCGCGCCGGGCCGTCGCGACCCGAGCTGGCTCCCCCACGTACGCCTGGTCGGGGTGAACGTGAACACCGACCGCGAGTTCGGGCTGGCATTGCTCCGCTTCCTCGGCGGCGAACTGCGGCGGCGGGCCGACGCGGCCAAGCGGCACGAGGTCACCAACCTGGCCGAGCTGCGGGCCGAGGACCCGGACGGCCACTGGCCCCGGATCGTCGCCGTGGTCGACGAGTTCCAGGTGCTGCTGGCCGGCCGGGACGCGGTGGCCGGCGAGGCGGTCGACCTGCTCGAAGACCTCGCCCGGCGGGGCCGGTCCCAGGGCATCCACCTGGTCCTGGCCAGCCAGGACGTGTCCGGCATCGAGGCGCTGTGGGGGCGGCCGGCGCTGGTCGCCCAGTTCTCGCTGCGGATCGCCCTGCCCCGGGCGCGGCGGGTGCTGGCCGAGACCAACCTGGCCGCCGAGTCGCTGCCGCGCTACCACGCGGTGGTCAACGCCGACTCCGGGGCGTACCCGGCGAACAAGGTCGTGCGGGTGCCGGCGGCCGGCGACCGGACGAGCTGGAGCGAGCTGCAGCACCGGCTGTGGCGGCGGCGCCCGCAGGAGCTGCCGGCGCCGCGGCTGTTCGACGGCGACGCCATCCCGCGGCTCGAGGACAGCCCCGACTTCCGCAAGCTCCAGGGCGGGCTGCGGCCGGCGTCGCCGGTGGTGCTGCTCGGCGAGACCATCGACGTGGCGGCGCGCTCGGCGCGGACCGAACTGCGCCGCGCCCCCGGCCGCAACCTCGCCGTCCTCGGCACCCGGATCGACGAGGCCTGCGCGATCCTCGGCACCGCGGCGCGCTCGCTGGCCACGCAGTTCGGCCCCGGCGAGGCCCGCTTCTCGGTGGCCTGCCTCGACACCGACGCCAGCGGCGCGGTGGACACGCTCAAGTCCGACCTCAACCCGGCCGACACCGGGTTCTACGACACGTCCAACGTGGACTGGCTGCTGGAGGACACCGCCGCGGAGGCCGGGGACGCGCCGGCCGAGCGGCCACACTTCCTCTTCCTCTACGCGGTGGACGCGGTGCCGTCGCTCGGCGGGAGCGTGCTGCGGATCCTGCGGCAAGGACCGGAACGGCGGATCCACGTGCTCGGTTGGTGGCGGGGCGCGGCGCTGCTGCGGGACACGCTCGGCGGGCAGGCGTCCCGCACCGACCCGATCGGGGCGTGGGTGGCGCTCGACGTACACGGCAGTGAACTGTCGCCGTTCTTCCCCGGAACCGGCGCGCCGCCCTGGTATCCGCGGCCGTGGCGGGCGCTGCACTTCGACCGTTCGGTGCACCGCGGGGCCGAGGTCATCATCCCCTACGGCGCCTCATGACCGCCCCCGGTCCCCAGCCCGCCCGCCTGCCCGGCCTCGACGACGCCGGCTACCGCGGCCTGGTCCGGCAGCTCGCCGGCCTGGACGCCGCGGCCGCCGCCGACCGCGACGAGGCCACCCAGTGGCACGATGAGCGGGTGGCCGCGGCCGCCGACAAGCTGCGCATCGCCGAGGAAGACGTCCGGACGGCCGAGCGGGCCGTCCGCGCCGCCCAGAAGTCCCGCGAGGGCGTCGAGGCCGAGGTCGCCGACGCCTGGAGCAGCTACGTCCACCAGACCGGCGGCAAGGCCGAACGGTTCGGCATCACCGCGCCCGAGCCGACCATCCCCCAGCAGCGCGACCGCAGCCCCGACGACTACCTCCAGGAGGCCGCGGCGACCGCCCGGCTGAAGCCGGCGCCCCCGCGCCCGCTGACCGGCGCGACGACGATCATGTTCGCCGCGTTCGGCTTCCTCGGCGGCGCCTGCGGCGTGGCCGCACACCAGGTCCTGCGCTGGGCCGGCCGCGAGGCGGGCGGCGACTGGGCCGTCGGCCTGCCCGTGCTGGCCCTGATCGTGATGCTGGTCGGCCCGGTCCTCGCCGTGTTCGGCGCCAAACGCGTCGCCGACCGCCGCGGCGTCGGGCTCGACCCCACCGCGATCGCCACGGTGCTGGTCACCGGCCTGTTCACCGCAGCGCTGCTGTGGGCGGCGGTCCGGCCCGCGGGCTGAAAACTTTTTCACCGTTAAGGCTCTCTTATGGCGGGCCGTTCTACGGTTCCGCCATGTTGCCAGTCATGGTCACCGACATGGACGCCGGATTGCGTCCCCCGCAGGCACGGCCGATCGACCTGCTCGCCGGGCAGAAGCTGGAATTCGTGCGCCTCGGCCACGCCATCGTGCTGGGCTTCGCCGGCGGCAGCCAGGTCCTCATCGAAACCCTCGCCCGCCTCGACGGCCCCGCCGGCCGCGTCTACGTCGAGCCCGGCGACGATCCCTCGGACGACCTGGCCACCCTGCTCGGCGACACCGTCCAGGACGCCCGCACCTACACCGGCGGCGAGCTGATGATCACCTTCACGAGCGGCGCGTCCCTGCTGGTCGGCGTCGACTCCGACGTGGAGTCCTGGGCGGTCTCCGCCCCCGGCGGCGTCCTGATCGTCTGCCTGGCCCGGGGCGAGATCGCCGTCTGGGGCGATCACGCCTGACCGCCGCCTGAGGCGCCTACGCCCGATCGCCTTCTGGGGCGCCTACGCCCGACCGCCGGCCACGGCGCCGAGCTTGCTGGTGTTCAGCTGCCACAGGAGCTGGTCGATGCCGTCCGCGGAGGCGGTCAGCGTGACCAGCCCGAGCAGGGCGTCACCACGGCGCATGACCGCGCCCGGCCGCCCGTTCGCGGTGATCCACTCCAGCGTGACGCCGTCCCAGTACCACGACGAGAACGCGGCGATGAACTTCGCCACCCGGGCGGCGCCGACGACCTCCTTGCGGGCCACGTTGCGGGCGCCGTCGCCGTCCGAGATGCTCGCCACGTCGGCCGCGAACATCTCCTCCAGCGCCGCGAGGTCGCCACCGCGGGCGGCGTCGAGGAAGGTGGCGAGCAGCTTGCGCTGGGCGGCCTCCGGCACCGGCGCCTTCCGGTCACCGGCGACATGCCGGCGGGCCCGGCTGACCAGCTGCCGCACGGCCGGCTCGGTAGCGTTCAGAATCAGGGCGATCTGACCGTACGGGTAATCGAAAGCCTCACGCAGCACATAGGCCGCGCGTTCCTGCGGGGTGAGCTTCTCCATCAACAGCAGGACCGCGAGCTCCAGCGCTTCCCCGCGCTCGGCCCCGAGGAACGGGTCGGCGCTGGTGTCGACCGGCTCCGGCAGCCACGGCCCGACATAGGTCTCCCGGCGCGCCCGAGCCGACCGCAACGCGTTGATCGCCAGCCGCGTCGCGGTGGTAGCCAGGAACGCCGCCGGATTCTCGACCACCCCGCGATCGGCCCCCTGCCAGCGCAACCACACATCCTGCACCAGATCCTCGGCCTCACCGACACTGCCAAGCATCCGGTACGCGATCCCGAACAGCCGAGGCCGCACCCCCTGAAACACCGCCGCAGCCTCGTCCAGCTCCCCCACGCCCCACATCATCGCCCGGCGCCTTCGCCGACAACAGGTGGCCATGGTCACCCCGCCATCCGCCGCCCAAAAGACCCCACCGGAGGAACGCCGACCGCCGACTCCCAGGCCGAACACCTCCCACCGCACACGTCCTACCACCGAACCGCGCATTGCCCACCCCGGCATGACCGCACCCCGCATGACCCACCGCCCACGGCACACCGCGCACGGCACACCGCCCACGGCACACCGCCCACGGCACACCGCCCACGGCACACCGCGCACGGCTCACCCGCCCACGGCACACCGCGCACGGCCTACCGCGCATGACCCACCGCTGCATCGCGACGCGCCTCGCCCGCTCGCCCCGGGGAAGCCGCCTCGGCCCCTTTGCTCTGAGTGCATATAGGCACCACCCGGATGGTCATGTCATCCGGATACAACCGCCATCGAAGTGGTGCCTATATGCGCTCAGAGCAAAGGGCGCCGGTGGGCTGGTCCGGGCCGGACGTCGAGAGGCGGCCCCGCGGGTGGACGCGCGCCGATGGGAACATTGGGTGCTCGCGCATCGTGGGAGGCGCGCTGCTAGGACGACGCCGAGGGCTGGGCCGACGCAGAGGCTGCGGGGTGGCGCGCCGGGGCCTCAGGCTGACGCGCTGCAGGCTGACGCGCTGAGGGAACCGGCGCAAGGAGCGTTGTTCGGGGCGGCGCGGGAGGCGTTGGCGGGGCCGGCGCGGGAGGCGTTAGGCGGGGCCAACATGGGACGCGGGCGGTGTTGGGTGGCGCGGAGCGCCGGAGGGTGACCGCTTACGCAGAATGAAGGGTGCGCGGCTCTGTTCTGGCCGCCCCGCGGCCTTGGAGCCGCGCGCCCGGCCCCGGCGGGAGCTGCGGTCTGTGCCACCCACCCAGGTGCGACATCACGCTCTTGATCTTGAAGTTGGGTGGTGGGACGACGGCGCCTCGGCGGGAGCGACTACGGCCTGGAACCAAGCTGTTGATCATGGAGGGTGGGGGTACGGGCGTTGTGCCAGGTGGGCGGGTGTCAGATGTCGTCCCAGGGGACGGTGTCCCAGGCTGTGTGCAAGGCCTTGGTGAGCTGGTCGTGTTCGTCGAAGACGATGTCGTCGACGGCGGCTATGCGGCGGGCCGGGGAGTGGGAGTTGACGGCGGCGGCGGCCAGGAGGTCGGGGAGGTCGTCGCGGCGGACGGGGCGCATGGTCCAGGGGATGCCGGTCATGGACATCGCGATCTGGAGCAGGACTATGGTGACGCCCTTGAGCATGGGGGCCATGGGGAGGACGACCTGGCCGCCGTCCCAGAAGGCCACGTTCCAGGTTGAGCCCTCGCGTACCAGGGCGTCGGGGCCGATGAACAGCGCGTCGTCGTAGCCGGCCTCGCGGGCCGTGCGCTGGGCGTAGCGGAGGCCCATGGTGGCGCTGTGCTTCTGCTCGGGCCAGGGACGTTCGTAGAGCTCGGTGCGCACGCGGATCGGGGTGGTGGGTTCCTCGACCGGGTCGGAGACCGAGATCAGGACACCCTCGTCGGTGTACGCGACGCGCACCGAGGCGTCGGACCGGTCGCCGAGGGCGTGCCGGATCCAGGAACGCAGGCGCAGTTCGTCGTCGACGTCGCCGCGGTCGCCGAAGAACTTCTCGTTGGCGTCGTCGAGGCGGGCCAGGTGGAGGGCCATGCCGCGGACCTTGCCGTCGCGGACCTGCATCGAGGTGAAGTGGCCGTAGTTGGTGACGGCGATCGTGGCCAGCGCCTGGGCGCTCGGAGGCTGGCCGTTCAGCTCGATGTGCAGCACCGGATCAGGCTACGGCGTCCGGCTGGTGGGACGCCGGGCCCGCCGCGCCAGGACGCTCGTGTCGGCCACGGCGGCGCAATGCTGGTCGTTGTTGAAATAGGCGTACGCCTCGCCACGGCCGGGCAGCCGCGACAGCCAGGAATCGAGGGCTTTCACCCCGTACCTCGGCCAGGGGTTGGCCCGGCCCTCGTGGAAGCGCACGTAGCTCCACCCGGCGGTGACCCACAACGGCGACTGCGGCCGTCCCCGGCGGTCGGCCCAGGCCAGCGCCGCGCCGTGCTCGCCGAGGACGTCGCGCACCTGGTCGGTCCACCACGACGGGTGCCGCGGCTCGACGGCGACGCGGACGTCGGCGGGGAAGTGCCGCAGCGTCTCGTCCAGCGCCGCGGGGTCGGCGCGCATCGTCGGCGGCAACTGGATCAGCACCGGACCCAGCTTGTCGCCGAGCCCGGCGGCCCGCGAGAGGAACCGGGCCACCGGCTCCGCGGGCTCCTTCAGCCGCTTGATGTGCGTGAGGTAGCGGCTCATCTTGACCGCGAACGAGAAGTCGGCGGGCGTGCGCTTGCGCCAGCCCTCGAACGTCGACTTCTCGGGCAGGCGGTAGAAGGCGTTGTTCACCTCGACCGTCGCGAAGGATTCCGCGTATCGCTCCAGCCACAGCCGTTGCGGCAGCTTGTCCGGATAGAAGGCGCCCTTCCAGTCCCGGTACTGCCAGCCCGAGGTTCCTATCATCAACACCAGCCGTGCATACCCCGGGCCGTTGGAGGGTAGTCCGGGGATCTCAGCGAAAGGAGATCGTCATGCGACTCAGTGACGAGGACATCACTTCTGGTGGCAGCGCGGCCGGCGAAGGCCCGGCCGACGGTGGCGCTAACCCGGGCGGCCACGACGGTGGCGCGGACGGCAGCGCCGGTGGCGAGGGACCCGCGGACGGCGGCGCCAACCCGGGCGGCCACGACGGCGGCGCGGACGGCGGCGCGGGCGGTGAAGGCCCCGCGGACGGCGGCGCCAACCCGGGCGGCCACGACGGCGGCGCTGACGGCACGGCCTGACCCGTGCTCTCCCGCATCATCTCGACCGACCCGGACAAGTTCGCCGACGCGTACTGGGGGCGGCAGCCGCTGCTCTCCCGCGCCGGCGAACTTCCGGGCGGTGGTTTCACCGATCTGTTCTCCCCCGCCGACGCGGACGAGCTGATCAGCCGCCGCGGTCTGCGCACCCCGTTCCTGCGGGTGGCAGACCGCGGCACCGTTCTGCCGGCCACCCGGTTCACCGGGCCCGGCGGTCTCGGCGCGGAGGTGGGCGACCAGGTCGCCGACGACAAGATCCTCCGCCTGTACGCCGACGGCGCGACGCTCGTCTTCCAGGGCCTGCACCGCATCTGGCCGCCGCTGATCGAGTTCATCCAGGAACTGGGCGCCGAACTCAACCAGCCGCTGCAGGTCAATGCCTACCTGACCCCGCCCGGCAACCAGGGTTTCGCCACCCACTACGACACCCACGACGTGTTCGTCCTGCAGGTCGACGGCACCAAGCGCTGGATCATCCACGAGCCGGTGATCTCCGAGCCGCTGGAACGTCAGGCGTGGGGCGAGCGCCGGGACGAGGTGACCGCCACGGCATCCGGCGCGTCCGCCCTCGACGTCGTCCTCCGGCCGGGCGACGCGCTGTACCTGCCGCGGGGCTGGCTGCACGCCGCCTCGGCGCAGGACGCGCGGTCGCTGCACCTGACCATCGGGATCCGCGCGTTCACCCGCTACACGATCGTCGAGGAGCTGCTCCGGCTGGCCGCCTCCGATCAGCGGTTGCGGGCGACCCTGCCGTACGGGCTCGACCTGACCGATCCGGCGGCGATCGGCCCCGCGCTCGCCGACACGGTCGCCGCCCTCCAGGAGTGGCTGCCCACGGCCGACCCCGAGGAGGTCGCCGACGGCCTGCGCGAGCGGGTGTGGCCGGCCGCCCGCCCGGCGCCGATCGCGCCGCTGTCCCAGCTCGACTTCGCCGAGGCGCTGACCCCGGACGACCTGGTCCGGGCCCGGCACGGGTTGCGCTGGCGGCTGGCCGAGGACGGCGCCGAGCACGTCGTGCTGCGGTTGTCGGGGCGGACGCTGCGGTTCCCGGCCTACTGCGCGACCGCGCTGCGCATGGTTCTGTCCGGCGAGCCGTACCGCGTCGGGGATCTTCCGCTCGACGACGACGCCGACCGTCTCGTGCTGGCCCGGCGCCTGCTCAAGGAAGCGGTCATCGTCCCGGGTCGATAGGGTATCGCCGGTGAAATCGCTCGAGGAGGCCGGCAGTTAATCGTCGAGCAGGTCGATCAGGGTGCTCGCGTTGCGCTGGGCGTAGTCGGAGTAGCAGTTGTTCATGAAGACCTGGGTGGTGGCGGTCTCGGCGGACAACTCCTTGAGGCGGGGCGCCCACGTGGCCAGTTCGTCGGCGGAGTACTCGTACCCGAACTTCTCGTGGATGTCCTTGCTCGTCCATTTGTCGCTGTGGCCGTGGAAGCGGACCACGGCCAGGTCGGCGGTCGCGGCGACGATCGGCGGGACGGAGGACTTGTGGCCCTGCGGCATGTCCACGCAGACGAAGGGGAGCTTGTGGGCGCGCAGGAAGTCGAGGGTCTCGTTCTGGTTGGCGCCCTCGAACCACGACGCGTTGCGTAGCTCGAAGACCGGGCGCAGCGGCTTGCACCGGGCGGCCACCTCGAGCATGTACTCCTTGTTGGACTTGCGGATGCCGAACCACGGCGGGAACTGGAACAGCAGCGCGCCCAGCTTGCCCGCCTCGACCAGCGGGTCGAGGGCGCTCAGGAAACGCGACCAGATCTCCTCGTACGCCTGGGGCGGAAGGTCCTGCGGGTAGACGTTCTTCTTGTCGGTCTCCGGACGCAGGTCCTTGTAGATCGAGCTGACCTTGGTCGGGTGCCCGGTGAGCAGGCTGAACGCCTTGATGTTGAAGGTGAACCCGGCGGGCGTACGCTCCGCCCACAGCCTGGTGGTCTGCTCGTTGGGCGGGCCGTAGTAGGTGGCGTCGACCTCGACCACCGGAAACTGCCTGGCGTAGTAGGCCAGGCGCTTCTCCGGGTTGGTGGCGGTCTGCGGGTACCAGCCCGAGTCGAGCAGCGTGCGGTCGGTCCACGAGGCGGTCCCGACCTGGATCTTCCCCATCCCGGCACGGTAGCCCGGATAGGCGAAGTCCGCCGGTGCACGACCGGCGGACTTCTCGAAAACGCGGTCAGCCGGCGCGGCGCTCCCGCGTCGACTTGCAGGCCACACAGGTGGTGGCCGACGGGAACACCTCGAGGCGGGCGACCGGGATGGGCTGGTGGCACCCGTCGCAGTTGCCGTAGGTGCCCTCGTCCAAGCGCTGCAGGGCGACCTCCGCCTGCTCACGCCGGTCCAGGAGGGTACGCAGCAGCGAGTTGGCCGCGTCCCGTTCCGCCGTCTTGGACCCGCTGTCGGCCTGGTCGTCACCGGCGGCGTCGCCGATCTCGACGAGGCGCAGCTTCTGGCTCTCCGCCACGGCGTGGGCGTACTCGGTGTCGAGCGAGTCGAAGCGCTCCCGAAGAACCACCCGGATCTGGTCGATCTCCTCCGCGGAACGCCCCTTGACGGCACTCTTACCCGCGATCACTGCTCCGTTGACGAGCATGCGTCCCCCTGCCCTTCCCTCTGCCCCTTACCGGTGGGCTCCCCCGCCAGGAGTCTCCACACCGTGGAGCCGCCTGATACCCACCGTCGAAGATCCCAAACCGGATCTTCGCTGAAAAGTAGTCGGAGCATAACTGTCCGTACTGGTTTCCGCTATGGACCCGGCGAACAGGCCCTCGATTCGCAGGTCACCAGGGGTCTGGGCGGTCCAGTACCTGGAACATCAGAAGCGGTCGAGGACGAGCGCGGGGCGGGTTGGATGGTCCATCCGGACCACAAAATCGGCGAAGGAAGCGGGGTCGACCTCCTCGGCATAGCGGGCGTACGCGGGCAGCGTCCACGCCTCGGCCGGGTCGGTGCGGCGGGCCAGCGCGGCCGGTGACAGTTCCAGGTGAACGCTGAGGTCGAAGGGCAGGCCGGCGCCCAGCAGCAGGGCGCCGCTGACGATCACGACCGCGCGGGCGGGCAGGTCGGCGTAGGGCTCGCGGGCGGCCCGGTCGGTGTCCGCGTTCCAGAGCCGGGTGATGATCTTGCCGGTGCCGCCCGGGCCGGCCGGGTCGAGCACCTCACGGCGCAGCCCGGCCTCGTCGACCCAGGCCGAGTAGAACGAGTCGGGATCGGTCCGGCCCAGCTCGAAGCGCAGGGAGGCGGGGCGGAGGAAGTCGGCCGTACGGACATGGACGGCCGGACGGCCGCGCAGCCGCAGCGGGTCGACCAGAGCGTCGGCGAGAGCCTCGGGCCGGGCCGCGGGAGCGCCGTCGACGGCCACCCGCAGCAGGTCGTCGGAGCCGGCCAGGTGGTCGGCCAGCTCCTCGATCAGGATCTCGGGTGAAACCGGGCGTACGCGCAAGATCAGTCGTGCGGCTGAACCACGATGTTGGCGTCGTCGGCCAACCGGTAGCCGACGCCGTAGACCGTGGTGATCAGCGGCACCTGCGGGCCGAGCTTGAGGCGCAGCCGGCGGACGTGCACGTCGACCGTGCGCTCACCGGTGTGCTCGTAGCCCCACACGCCGGCCAGCAGCTGGGCACGGGTGAACACGCGACGGCGGTTGCCGGCCAGGAACTGGAGCAGCTCGAACTCGAGCCGGGTCAGCGGCAGGGCCGTGCCGTCGACCAGCACCTGGCGGGAGGCGACCAGCAGGCGCACCTCGGGGCCGGTGCCGAGCTCGCCGGCGAACTCGGACGGCAGCAGCGCGGCCGGCCGCTCGGCCACCTGGCCACCCGCCTCGGCGAGGTCACGGACCGCGTCGATCAGGCGCTGGGCCTCGGGGCTCAGCTCCTGTTCGGTCATCGGAATGGTGATCGTCAGGGTCAGCGAGGGCGCCGCCACGGGCGTCTCGAACGTTGCCGGTTCGGGTGAGCGGCGGGCCGCCGGAACACGCGCCGCCCTCGTGCTGTGCCGTCCCGGACGTGCTTTCACTGCCGTGCCCGGCATGATCGGACCCTCCCCAGCGCCGCGTGAATTGGCGCACGAAAATGCATTTCCCGCGCCAAAGAACCGTGCAAAACAGTAGCGCGCCCGGCCCACCGGCACAGTCGGATATCACTCGTTCTCGTGTGCGATTCTCGTCACGATGTGGACTTTTTCTTAATGGCCGGTAAGCGGGAGACGCCAACCCGGCAGCGATGGCCACCGCACGGTCAGAACCACGGTTTCCTGGTCACCGGCTCGCCATGAATGGTCTTCACCGGGACCCCAGACGACGTAGTCGCCCGGATCTCGCAAGACCACGGTGCGATCACGCAACTCGATGTCGAACGCGCCGCGGATCAGCACCAGCAACGCCGTACGCGTCTCGCCGACGGCCCACGCCGCGCGCCGATCACCGGGCGGATGGACGCCCCACTTCACCTCGACGTCACGCGAGTGCCGGAGTTCGCCCTCGGGCATGAAATGTCCCAGCAGCCAGCCCTGATTGCGGGCGCCGTCCGCACCCGCGCGGCCGACGTAGACGCTGTCACCCACCCGGGAAGGTTATCTTCGGCAGGTGGCAGACGATGTGGCGGGCCCCGCGGCGGCGTTCCTGGCGGCCCTGGACGAGCGACAGGCGGCGGTGGCCCGGCGGCCGTTCGGGGACGGGCAGCGGCGCTGGCTGGAGTACCGGCCGGAGCCCCGGCCCGGCCTGCTGCTCGGCGACATGGGCCCGGTGGCCCGCAAGGCCGCACACCGGCTGCTCGCGACCGCGCTCGCTCCCCCGGCGTACGCGCAGGCCATGGCCGTGATCGCGCTCGAAGAGGTGCTCGACCGCCGGGAGAACTGGGTCCGCGGCCGGCATAGCGACGACTACCGGGTGGTGATCTTCGGGACGCCCGGCGACGACCGGTGGGCCTGGCGGTTCGAGGGGCACCACCTGTCCGTGACGATCACGGTGGTGGACGGCGTGGTGTCGCCGGCGCCGATCTTCCTGGGCGCCAATCCGGCCCGGGTCGATCTGGCCGGCCGCCCGGCGCTCCGGCCGCTGGGCGTCGAGGAAGACCTGGGCCGCGCGATCCTGCTCGGGCTGCCGCCGGCCCAGCGCGACCGGGCGATCGTGAACGACCAGGCGCCGTACGACATCTACTCCGGCCCGCGGCCGTCCTCGTCCCGACTCGAGCCGGTCGGCCTGCCTCGTCGCGATATGCCGGGAGCTATCGGAAACATGCTTGATGAGCTCGTGGAGATCTACCTCGGCCGCTCGGCATATCCGTTAAATACGGATAATCTCCATTTCGCGTGGGAGGGGCCGCCCGGACCCAGCATCGGGCACTACTACCGGATCCAAGGCGACGACCTGCTCATTGAATTCGACAACACCACGGCCGACGGCAACCACGCACACACCGTGCTGCGCCGCCCGCGCGCGGAGTTCGGCGGCGACCTGCTCGCCGAGCACCACGCCCAGGGGTCCTAGTTACCGCTCGAGGTGAGGCGCCGGCCGACCGCCGCGATCAGGCGGTCGAGCTCGGAGCCGAACGGGTTGTCGTGCACCAGGTAGGTCCAGGTGGCGCTGGGCCGCACGAGATCGGCGCGGTCCGGCTGCCAGCCGTCCGACAGGTCGACCTCTTCGAAGGTCGCCAGGGTGCGCGCCTCGATCTCGGTGAAAACCTTCTGGAACGCCGGTACGGCCGCCCGGTGGAACTCGTCCAGCGGGTCGAGCTTGCCCAGCGCCCGCAGGTGCACACCCTCGCGGACCTCGGACAGCTCGGCCAGGTGTTCGGCCCAGAGCCGGTCGAGGTGGAACAGCGCGATCGACCGGGCGGCGTCGGAGAGCACGTCCTCGTCGATCTCCTTGGCCTTCTCGGGCGACCGCTCCAGCAGCATGATCGCCGCCACCTCGGAGGTGAGCAGGCGCTCGCGGCGCTCGGCCAGCGCCACCCGCTGCTGCTCGATCACCACGCTGTAGCGCCAGGTGTTGCGGTGGATCTCGTGGTTCACGCCCTCGGCGACCCGCTGGGCGTGCTCGACGGCGTACTCCACCGCGTCGTCGTGCACCACGCCGTCCATGTCCATCCGCGGCGAGGCCGGCAGGATGTCGCCGGCGTGCCGGGTGACCAGGTTGTCCTCCAGGCTGACGAAGAACACCGAGCCGCCCGGGTCGCCCTGCCGGCCGGCGCGGCCACGGAGCTGGTCGTCCACGCGGCGGCTGTCGTGCCGGCCGGAGCCGATCACGTACAGCCCGCCGAGCTCGACCACCTTCTCGCGGTCCTTCTCGTCCGAGCCACCCAGCCGGATGTCGACGCCGCGACCGGCCATCTGGGTCGACACGGTGACCGCGGCCAGCGCGCCCGCCTCGGCGATGATCGCCGCCTCTTCCGCGTCGTTCTTCGCGTTCAGCACGTTGCTCGGCACACCGGCCGCCGCCAGCTGCTTGGCCAGCAGCTCGGACGCCTTCACGTCCAGGGTGCCGATCAGCACCGGGCGGCCCTTGTCGTGGGCGATCTTGATCTCTTCGACCAGCGCCTCGTCGCGCATGTCGTGCGCCGAGTAGATGCGGTCGGGCTCGTCCTCACGGATGTTCTCGGTGTTCGGCGGGATCACCGCGACCTCGAGGCCGAAGTACTCGCGGAGCTGCTCGCCGACGTGCACCGCGGTCGCGGTCATGCCGCACTTCGTCTTGTACAGCGCGATGAACGCCTGCACGGTGATCGTGTCGAGGACCTCGCCCTCGGCCGTCGCGGTGAGGCCCTCCTTGGCCTCGACCGCCGCCTGCAGGCCGTCGGGCCAGCGCCGCCGCTGGGCGACCCGGCCGCGCATCTCGTCGATCAGCTCGACCGTGCCGCCGCGCACGATGTAGTCGACGTCGCGGCGGAGCAGCGCGTGGGCGTGCAGCGCGACGTTCACCGCGGACAGGTGGGCGACCTGGTCGTCGGCGTACAGGTCGATGCCGAGCTTCTCCTCGAGCTTCTTCAGGCCGGCGTCGGTGAAGGCGACGCTCCGCGCGTCGTCGGCCACCTCGTAGTCCTTGCCGGCCTTGAGGTCACGGACCAGATCGGCCGCCTCGTGCACCGGGTCGGCCTCGGTGGCCAGGCTGCCGGCCAGCACCATGGGCACGCGGGCCTCGTCGATCAGGATCGAGTCGGCCTCGTCCACGATGCACGTCGCGAGGTCGCGCTGCACCCGGTCGGCCACGTCGGTGACCAGCTGGTCGCGCAGGTAGTCGAAGCCGGACTCGGACACCGACACGTAGGTGACGTCGGCGCCGTACGCCTCGCGTCGTTCCTCCGGGGTGGACGATTCGGTCACCCAGCCCACGGTCAGGCCGAGCAGGGTGAAGACCGGTTCCATCCAGGTGGCGTCGCGGCGGGCCAGGTAGTCGTTGACGGTGAGGATGTGCACGGGGCCGTGGCCGGTGCGGACGTGGCCGTACGCGGCGATCGTCGCGGTCAGGGTCTTGCCCTCACCGGTGGCCATCTCGGCGACCTTGCCCGAGAGCAGCGCCATCGCGCCGAGCAGCTGCACGTCGAACGGGCGCTCGTCGAGGGCGCGGCGGGCGGCCTCACGTCCGACGGCGCAGATGTCGGTGAAATCGGTGGCCTCGGCGGCCTTCGCGGTCAGCGCCTCGTCGTCCAGTTCCTTCAGGTCGTCCTCGAGCGCCTCGATCGCGGGGAGCCGCTTCTCGAACGGCGCGAGATCGACCGTCGTACCCGGACGCTGCAAGAACTTGCGGAACCGCTTCTTCAACCGCTGCGACACACCCATGGCCGGTTACGGTACTTCACTTTCCTGGACGGATGGTGTCGACTCCCGGCACCAGCAGTTGTTGTGTGGCCAGCTCGCGATAGAGCGGGCTGGTCACGAGCAGTTCGTCGTGCGAACCGGTGGCCACCACCCGTCCCGCCTCCAGCACGACGATGACGTCCGAGTCGATCACCGTGCTCAGCCGGTGGGCCACCACGAGCAGGGTTCGATCATGGGCCGCGGCGCCGATCGCGCCGCGCAGGGCGGCCTCATTGCGGGCGTCGAGGTTGCTGGTGGGCTCGTCCAGCAGGAGGATGGGCGCGCCGCTGAGCAGGGTACGGGCGATGGCGAGCCGTTGTCGTTCGCCGCCGGAGAGCAGCACCCCGCCCTCGCCCACCTCCGTGTCGAGCCCCTCGGGGGTCCGGTCCAGCAGGCCCGAGAGGTTGACCTCGGCCAGGGCCCGCCGCAACCGCTCGTCGTCGGCGTCCGGCGCGGTCAGCAGCAGGTTGTCGCGGAGGGTGCCGGCCAGCACCGGCGCCTCCTGCTCGACATAGCCGAGCATTTCTCTCAGAGAGTTTCGAGGCAGGTCGCGGATGTCGACGCCGCCGACCTGGACGACGCCGCCGGTGACGTCGTAGAAGCGCTCGATCAACTGGAGGATCGTCGACTTGCCGGCGCCGCTGGGCCCGACGAGCGCGACCCGGGTCTTCTCCTCGACGGTGAAGCTGACGTCGTTCAGAACCGGCGTCTCGCCGTACGCGAAGGTGACGTCCTTGAATTCGATCTTTCCGCCGTTCGCGGTTTGTCCGGTTCGGTCGCTGGAATCCTCGGTCGGCAGCTCCAGGATCTCCTCGATCCTTCGCAACGCGCCCAGCCCGGTCTGCACCTGGGTGTACGCGTTCAGCGCCTGCCCCAGCGGCTGCACCAGGAAGAACAGGAACAGGATGAACGCCACCAGGTCGCCCACGCCGATCGCCCCCGACGCCACCCGCGCCCCGCCCGCCCCCAGGACCAGCAGGAAGGCACCCTGGATGGCGGCGTTCGCGGCCGGGACGATGGCGGCGCGCAGGCGCGCGACGCGTACCCCCGCCTCGAAAGCCCGCTCCGCACCCACCCCGACCGCCTCGGTCTCACGCTCCTCGGCGCGGCTCGCGCGGATCGTGCGCGCCGCCGAGATCGCCCGCTCCACCGCCGAGGTCATCTCGCCCAGCCGGGCCTGAGCCTCCTCCGACAGCGGCCGGATCCGCCGCGACACCACCATGGCGATCGCCATGCCGATGCCCAGCGCCACCACCGCCACCCCGAACAGCACCGGGTCGAGCACGATCATCGCGATCGTCGCACCGACCCCCATCACCAGGCCGGCCACCAGCTCGAACAGCCCCGACGTCACCACGGCCCGGAACAGCGTGGTGTCGGCGCCCATCCGGGACAGCAGGTCACCGGTGCGGCGGCGGTCGTACTCGGCGATCGGCAGCCGCAGCAGATGGGCCGCGAGCCTTCTCCGCGTCGTCAGGACCAAACCCTCGGCGGTGCGCTGAAGCAGGTAGTCGCGGGCCGCGCCCAGCCCCGCCCCGATGATCAACAGGCCGGTGAGCAGCCAGACCGTGGTCGCGATCGGCTTCCGGTCGGTCAGCCCGTCCAGCAGCTCCCGGATCAGCACCGGCTGCGCCAGCGTGGCCAGCGCGCCGACCAGCGACAACGCCGCCACCACGGCCAGCGTCGCGCGATGCCGGCGCAGGTAGGGCAGCAGCGCCTTCATAGGGCCTTCACGAGCTGAAGGCTAGTTGGTTTGCGCATCGTCCCCTTGGTTTGCGCATCGTCCCCGCCGGGCACGTTCACGCGGCAGTTGACCATCGGAGGAACAACTTGGCGAGCCAGCTGGTCTGTCGGCCGGAGCGGGACCTGCCGGTGGCGGTCCTGCGCGTCCGCGGCCGCGTGGACGAGGAGACCGGCGAGGCGCTGCGGGTGGCCGTACGCCGCTGCCTGGCCCCCCAGCCCGAGGCGTTGCTCATCGACCTGGCCGGCACCGACCTGGCCACCCTCGGCGTGATCCCCGACCTGGTGAGCGACACCACCGAATGGCCCAACGTGCCGGTCATCCTGTGCGGGGCCACCCGGCACGACGTGGTCCACCCCCAGATCGGGTACGCCGACACGGTCGCGAAGGCGATGGCCGAGATCGCCGACGAGCCCGAGCCGCGCCGGATCCGCGTCCGCTTCCGCCCCGTCCCCGACGCCTGCCGCCAGGTTCGCCACCTGGTCGTCCAGACCTGCTCCGCCTGGCAGCACAGCGAGGCCGCGTCGACGGCGTCCCTGGTCGCCACCGAACTGGTGGCCAACGTGGTCCGGCACGCGCACACCACGATGGAGTTCACCCTCGGGCTGCGCGACAACCGCATCTGCCTGACCGTCCGCGACGGAAGCCCGCGCCTCCCGAGGCCGTCCGAGCCCGGGGTGACCGAGACCGGCGGGCGCGGGTTGCGCCTGGTCCGGGCGTTGACCCAGTCGTGGGGCGTCCATCCCTACGCCGACGGGAAGGTCGTCTGGACCCACCTGGGTCTGGCCTGAGCCGTCTCAGCGCTTCCGCCTCAGCGCTTCCGCCTCAGCGCTTCCGCCTCAGCGCTTCCGCCTCAGCGCTCTGGGAAGCCGCTCGGTCCCTGCTCTTCCACGCCTTCCTCGCCCTTCACGCGTTTTTCGGTTGGCGCCGAGGCGCGTCGAGGCAGTCCGCTGGGTGCGGCTTCAGGATCATCAGACCCATTCCCCGGTACGCCCGGAGCACCGCTCCCCGCGCCGGACAGCCCCGACGGGGCCCCGTTTTCCTGACCCGGACGCGAGCCGACCAAGCCGGCCAGCCCTGATGCCACGCTCGCCAGCCCCGACGGCGCGCCGGCCCCGAACTGAGCGGGCTGGTCCGCCGCCGCCTCTCCCGCCGCCGCTGTCCCGCCGCCGGCTGACCCCAGTCCCGGATAGCCCGGGCCGGCGTTGCCAGGCTGCTGCCCCGCGAAGCTCGGCCCGGCGTTCCCGCCCTGGGACCCGGCGTTCCCGCCCTGGGGCTGGTTGGCCATGGGCCGGTTGAGCTGCCCCATCTGAGGCAGCTCCAACGGCGGGCGGTTGGGGTTGATCGGCGCGGTGGTTGCCTGCTGCCCCAAGGCCACCTCCCCTGGCCCACCCGGCCCGACACCGTGACCCGGCGTCGCACCATGACCACCGAGCTCAACACCCTGACCGGATCCAGCGCCGTGACCGCCCGGCCCACCAGCATGACCCGGCCCTACGCCGTGACCGCCCGGCCCACCAGCATGACCCGGCCCTGCACCGTGACCGCCCGGCCCACCCACGCCTGGACCCGACCCGCCCGGACCAGCACCATGCGCACCCAACCCGGCCGCGCCGCCCTGACCTTGGCCGGCTACCGCTCCCTGGCTCGGACCCGGCTGCTCCATGGGCCGGTTGAGCTGTCCCATCTGCGGCGGCTCCAGCGGCGGGCGGTTGGGGTTGATCGACTGCAAGCCGCCTCCGCCTGGAACCGGCTCCCCCGGCCGCCCGAATCCGCCCTGGCCCGGTTGCCCGAGAGCCCCGCCTTGTCCACTGTGTCCAGAGGTGAAGCCTTGCTGGCCGGCTCCTGGTCCGCTTGGCTGAGCCGGGCTGGCGCCGCCCAGCTGCGACTGCCCTGGGCCGACCGGCGGCGCTTGTCCAGGCCCGCCGGGCTGAGGCTGCCCCGCACCGCCCGACTGGAACTGACCCGCACCGCCCGACTGGAACTGACCCGCACCGCCCGGCTGGAAGTGACCCGCGCCGCCCTGGCGAGACTCGCCAGAACCACCAGGCTGGAGCTGACCTGAACCGCCGGGTTGAGACTGGCCGGAGCTACCCGATTGGGTGTGTTCGGTGCCCGACTGACCGAGGGCCGGCTGGCCTGGGCCCGACGCTGCCGGCTGGCCGAAGCTTGGACCAGCAGGCTGACCGAGACTTGGCTGCCCCAAACCCGATGCAGCCGGCTGCGGGCTGGTGGCCTGGCCGGGCCCAGGCAGGCCCTGCGGCCCGGACTGGGCGCCGCCCGGCTGACCCCACTGCGGGGCAGCGGACTGGCCCATCGACGAGGCGCTGCCAGGCTGGTTGAACTGTCCCGCAGGAGCTTGGGAAGCCTGACCCGGCTGACCAACCGCCGGTCCATTCATTCCCGGCTGCCCCGGCACGTTCTGACCCGGACCGCCAGCCTGGCCCGGCCCAGTCAGACCAGGACCACCAGGCTGACCCGGCCCAGTCAGACCAGGACCACCAGGCTGACCCGGCCCAGTCAGACCAGGACCACCAGGCTGACCCGGCCCAGTCAGACCAGGACCACCAGG
>NZ_JBFBAA010000017.1:0-41466 GCF_040682035.1 Actinoplanes sp. NPDC051470 | reverse complement strand
GGCTGACCCGGCAAGGCTGAACCCGGTCCGCCGGGCTGTCCTGGGGCGGTCAGGCCGGGACGGGCCGGCTGGCCTGCGGTGGGGTGGCCTGGAGTGGTTAGGCCGGGCTGCCCGGACGCGCTCTGCGGCGCAGGGCCGGGCGTTGCGGGCTGGCCCGGGTGGTTCGGCGCCTGCGACGGATCTGAGGGCAGGACCGGGTGGGACGTTGCGGCCTGGTTGGGCGTTGGCCAGGTTGCCGGAGGGCTCGCGGAAGGGCGGGCTGTGGGGGTGAACTTCGGGGCGTCCAAGGGGCGGTTCTGGCGGTCGAAGATCGGCGGGCCCAGGAGGAGTGGGTCGATCTCCTGGGTTTCCCGTTCGGCCATGGCCTGAGGTTCGGTGGGGCGGGTGTGCTCCAGGGCCTCAGCGCGGTCGGTGGACGGCGGCTCGGGGTGGGGAGCTGAGAAGGAGAGGCCGCTCGGCTCGTTCTCGGACGGGAACGGAGCGTTGGGCTCGCTGGGGATTGGCTTGGTGGCGCTCGGCTGGTTGGAGGCGCTCGGCTCACCGGCGGATGTTGGGCCGCTCGCGGTGCGGAGGATGCCTGGGGTGGTGGCGTGGCTGGGGTCGGTGGCTCGGGACTTCTTTAGTTCGGCTTCTACGGTGCCGGGAGCCAGGGTCTTGGTCGGCCGCTCCGTGGTGGCGTTGGATGCGCTGGGAGCCGTCGAGCCTGCGGCTGGCGATCCACTGCTGGATGTTGAGCCGGCATCCGGCTGGAGGCTGGTTGCCGATCCGGTGGCGGCGCCGGGCACGGAAGTGATGCCCGCCTTCTCTGCCGAGGCCGCGTCGGGCGAGCCGACGCTGTGTGTGGTCGATGTTCCTGCACTGGCGGCCGCGCCCGGACCCGCGCCCGGACCCGCGCCCAAGCCGGATCCCGCGCCGAAGCCCGGGGCCGCGGCTACGCCCGACCCACCTGGCCCGTCCGGCACTCCCGATCCGCCCGATCCACCTGACCCGCCGGGCACTCCCGACCCACCTGACCCGCCGGGCACTCCCGACCCGCCCAGCACTCCCGACCCGGCCAATCCGCCCAAGGCCGATCCGGCGCCAAAGCCCGGTGCTGGGGCCGAGCCGCTCTCGGCATTTGGCCGGTGATCCGGCCCGGATCCGGACCTGGATACGTCACGTGGGCCAGAGCCGGAACCAGGCGCCTGCGCAGCCTGACGCTCACCCACCGCGCCTCGCGCAAGGTCGGACCCGGGCGCGGAGCCAGAACCAGCGGCAGGCCCAGACGATGAACCATAAGAGCCGAAGCCAGACGTGGCGAGCGTGGAGTCTGCGCCTGACGCGAGGCCTGAACCGGACGCGGAACCCACGCCCGAGTCAGAGCCCGGCCCGGAGCTGGAACCCCGACCCGAACCCGACCCGGAACTCAGACCCGATGCGGACCCGGGAATCGACGCGGAGCCGGTGAGTGGGGTGGAGCCGGTGAGTGGGGTGGAGCCCGAGGCGGGCCCGGGGGTGGTGTCTGGCGCGGACCTGGCGGTGGAAGGCGAGGCGGTGGTGGGCGTTGAGCCGGGTACGGAAGGCGTCTCGGCGGCGGCCGCGGCGGCTCCGGGTGGGGCGGTGAAGGAGACGCCGGTGGGGTGGCCGGCGCCCTGGGGGCCGGCTGACGGGAGGTCCTGGCCCAGGGGCGTGCGGCCGCCCAGGGCCTGGTGGCGGGCGGCGTCGATGAGGCCGGAGGACTCGGCCAGGCCGGCGGCGAAGAGGACCTCGGCGGCGGCTCGGCCGGAAGGGCAGGGCAGGGGCTCGCCGCAGACGGGGCAGATGGTCATGCCCTCGCGGGGGCCGGCGCCCTGGGCGTGTGCCTCGAGCATCTCGCGGGCGGTTCGCGCCAGCACGCTGTCCGGTTTGACGATCGTTGCCATGCCCTGTGTCCCCCGTCGGATGCCTCGGTGCGCTGCCCGGCCCGGCGCACGTCGAGGTCAAGTTCACCGCCTCGCGTCGGCGCGCGTGCCCGTTTCGGCCAATCGGTAGCCACACGACGGACTCCGGCCCCACCGGCGAAAGCGCCAGGACCGCCCCCACGAGCAGCCCCGGCGGCGGAGCACACGAAAACCAACCAGGTGGCGGTGAGACCAGCCGAGGAATGAGCGCGCGGGGGTGACCCCGCGGGACGACCCGGCGGTGGGCGCGCGGAGCGGGACCAGCGACGGCGGCGGGGCCCGGATGGCGGGACTTCTCAGGCGGGCGTACCCGAATCAGCCCTTGAACCGTCAATTCACTCACTGCGATGAATCGGTGACTCTCCGTACGATGGACGAACCCCCCAGGAGGTGATCCCCCATGGATGACACCGAGCTGTACCGCGAGCAGATCCTCCGGCACGCCACGCCCGTCATCACCGGGCGCTTTGTTGGCTTCGGCGCCTCGTACACCCGCGCGATCAAGGTGGGGCAGCCGCTGGTGCTCGCCGTGTTCGTGGCGGCCACGGTGGCGCGGCTGATCGGGGCGCTGATCCGGCTCAAGGGGGTGCACCGGAGCCTCAAGGATCTCAAGACCGGTCCGGAGTTCCTGGTCACCCCGGTGCGGCTGAGGGACGATCTGGGTCAGGTGTACGAGGTGGAGATGCACGGGCATCTGGCCGCGTCCGCGCTGCACCGTGGCGACCTGGTGCAGCTGCGCACCAAGGCTCAGGACGATCCGACCCTGCCGGTACGCCTGATGACCCTGCTGAACCTGACGACGATGCAGCCGCTGACACCGCGCATCCCCACGATGTGGTCGCATATCGGGCCGGCGTTGCTGATCCAGGCCGCGCTGGGCGTGACGCTGGCCGTGGTGGCCATCGCGGCCTGGATCAGCTGACTCAGAGGCGTCCGAGCGATCAGCCGACTCAGAGCCGCCCGAGCGGCACCACGCGGGCCATGGCCAGGTCGCCGGCGTCGTTCGGGTGCAGGTGGTCGCCGCTGTCGTAGACGGGGAGCATGCGCGACGGGTCGGCCGGATCGCGGGTGGTCGCGTCGAAGTCGGCCAGGGAGCCGGCGAACGTGGTGCGGATCCACTCGTTGACGGCCACCCGGGTCGCCTCGAGCTCGGGCGTCCACGTGCTCCAGCCCCGGAACGGCATGATCGTGGCGCCCACCACCCGGAGGCCCTGATCGCGCGCCTGGGTGGTGATCTGCTCCAGCCCGGCGATGATCTTCGCGGGGTCGGTCTGGTGCGGGTCCTGCTGGATGTCGTTGACGCCCTCGAAGATGATCACGCTTCGGACGCCGGCCCGGAGCAGCACGTCGGACGGCAGCCGGTTCTGGGCGCTCTCGCCGCAGCCCTGGTAGATCGTCCAGTTGGGGTAGCCGCAGTCGAGCAGCACCCGGTTGCCGCTGATGCCGGAGTTGGCGATGCCGTAGTCGGGCTGCGGGCCGTTCGCCAGGCGCCGGGCCAGGTAGTCGGTCCAGCGCCGGTTGGCGTTGAAGGTGGACGTGACACCGTCGGTGATCGAGTCGCCGAGCGCGACCACGGTGCCGGGCCCGCCGGACACGTCGACGCCGCTGAGGTAGTGCCAGACCTGGGTCCGTTCACCGAACGCGGCGGCCGACTCGTCGCCGGCGTGGTCGGCCGGGCCGCGGCTGAACACCGAGTCCTGCATCGCCGCCGGGTGGTAGGTGACGGTGCCGGACGGCTCCGGGGTCCAGACGCTGACCAGCAGGTCGCGGTCGGCGCCCACTTTCAGCGCCACCGGGTCGCTGATCGCGTCGGCGCCGGCCGGCACGGTGAACGACGCGCTGCCGCCGAACAGCACCTCGCGCATGGTGCCGGGGGCGGCGGCGCCGTCGCTCTGGTCGATGGTGCCGTCCCACTGGCCGCCCCGGTGCGCGGAGACGGCCACCGTGACGTGGCCGAACAGCACCGGCTTGGTGCCGTAGCGGTTGGACAGGTGAATCCGCACCTTGTTGCCGCCCACGGTGGTATGGACGACATTGCGGATGGTGAAACCGGCGTACCCCTGCTGGACGCCGCCGACCGCGGCGGCCGGGGCGGTTCCCCACGCGGTGGTCCAACTGGTGGGAGAAAGGCCGGGGGCGGGAGCGGGCAGAGCGAGGACGGAGAGGGCCGCAGCTGCGGCGATGAAGTGCATAGTGACGAGTTTCGATGTCTTCAGGAGGGTTTGTAAAGGTGGCGTACGCGGTAACGGGGTTGTTTGATGGGTCCAGGCACGGCGCTGCACGCGAGAGGCGGTAACCCCGGTGGGTGAAGAGGTCGAGCAGCGCGTGTTCACCCGGGAGGACCGCGCCAAGTATCGGCAGAAGATCCGGCGCAGCCTGGACGTGTTCGCCTCGATGCTGCGCGAGGCGCGGTTCGAGTTCGAGCGCCCTCTGACCGGCATGGAGATCGAGCTCAATCTGATCGACACGAACGCTGACCCGGCGATGCGCAACGCCGAGGTGCTGGGTGCGATCGCCGACCCAGACTTCCAGACCGAGCTCGGTCAGTTCAACGTCGAGATCAACGTGCCGCCGCGGCGCCTGGCCGGCGAGGAGAACGCCGATCTGGAGCGTACGCTGCGGGCCAGCCTGAACAACGCCGAGGAGCACGCCCGCTCGGTCGGCGCCCACATGGTGATGATCGGGATCCTGCCGACCCTGCGCCGCGAGCACATGACCGCCGACGCGCTGTCCGCCAACCCGCGCTACGCCCTGCTGAACGAGCAGATCTTCGCGGCCCGCGGCGAAGATCTGGACATCCGCATCGACGGCGTCGACCGCCTGTCGGTCACCACCGACACCATCGCCCCCGAGTCGGCCTGCACCAGCACCCAGTTCCACCTGCAGGTCAGCCCCGAGGAGTTCGCGTCCTACTGGAACGCCGCCCAGATCATCGCCGGCGTGCAGGTGGCGCTCGGGGCCAACTCGCCGCTGCTGTTCGGCCGAGAGCTGTGGCGCGAGACCCGCATCCCGCTGTTCGAGCAGGCCACCGACACCCGGTCCGAGGAGATCCGGGCCCAGGGCGTACGCCCACGGGTGTGGTTCGGTGAACGCTGGATCACGTCGGTGTTCGACCTCTTCGAGGAGAATGTTCGCTACTTCCCCGCCCTGCTGCCGATCTGCGACGACGACGATCCGGCCGAGATCCTGGAGCGCGGCGACACCCCTGAGCTGTCCGAGCTGCGCCTGCACAACGGAACGGTCTACCGCTGGAACCGCCCGATCTACGCCGTGGTCAAGGGCCGCCCGCACCTGCGCGTCGAGAACCGGGTGCTGCCGGCCGGCCCGACCGTGGTCGACACGATCGCCAACGCCGCCTTCTACTACGGCCTGATCCGCGTGCTGGCCGAGGCCGAACGCCCGATCTGGACCCAGATGTCGTTCAGCGCCGCCGAGGAGAACTTCCACGCCGGCGCCCGCCACGGCATCAACGCGTCCATGTTCTGGCCCGGCCTGGGCTACGTGCCGGTGACCGAACTGGTGCTACGGCGCCTGCTGCCCCTGGCCCGGGAAGGTCTCGACCGCTGGGGCGTCTCGGCGGCCGAACGCGACCGCCTGCTGGGCATCATCGAGCAGCGCTGCCTGACCCACCGCAACGGCGCCACCTGGCAGGTCGAGACGCTCCACAAACTCGAGACCGACGGCCACTCCCGCCAGGAGGCCTTGCACGACATGCTGCGGCGCTACCTGCCGTTGATGCACGAGAACAAGCCCGTCCACGAGTGGCCCGTCTGAAAGTCAAGATCGATGTCGTAGCTCGGCGGGTGGTGCCGACCGTCGCTCCCGCCGAGGGTCGCTCCGCTCCACGTGCGTGAGCGGTCACCCTCTTCCACAGATCCACCGACAACCGCGGGAACACGGCGCCGGCCCACAGCAGTGGTAGACCGTCACGGCATCCGGGCCCGAAATACCGTCCTGCCCCACCACCGCCCCCGACAGTGGTAGGCCCTCCCGGCATTTCGGGTGCCGAAACCGTGCTGCGCTACCACTGTTCGCGGCCGTGGTAGGTCGAGGCGGGGAATCGGGGTCCGGAAGCGCTCCTGGCTACCACTGGGCACGGCGGCGGCGCTGCCACCGGGCGGGGCGTTGAGGGCCACGCGGGACAACCCGGCGCGGGGGCAGAGGGGGTGACCCACCGCCCAGCCCGCGTGTGCGCCACGGCGTCTTCAAGTCGGGCGTACCTGAGAAAGGTCTTCAGCCTTTGACCGCGCCCGCCGTCAGGCCCGCGACGATGCGGCGCTGGACCAGCAGGAAGAAGACGACCGCGGGGACGGTGAACAGGACGGCCGCCGACATGACCGTGGGCAGTGGCGTCACGAACTCGCCGACGAACGACGCCAGCCCCTTGGACGCCGGCCATCTCTCCTCGTCGACCATGAACGTGTTGGCCAGGAGGAACTCGTTCCAGCTGTCGAAGAAGGCCAGCACGGCCGCGGCCGCCAGGGACGGGGCGATCAGGGGCAGGACGATGCGGCGGAGCATGGCGTAGCGGGAGCAGCCGTCGATGGCCGCGGCCTCCTCGATCTCGCGGGGCACGCCGTCCATCGCCGTCTTGATGATCCAGACGGCCACCGGCATGGCGAAGGCCGTGTTGCCGAGGACCAGGCCCCACAGGTTGTTCAGCAGCCCGAGGGTCAGGAAGATCGCGTAGAGCGGCACCACGATCAGCGCCTCGGGCAGCATCTGGGTGGCGAACAGCGCGAAGCCGAAGACGCCTCGGCCGCGGAACGTGAAGCGGGACAGGGCGTACGCGGCCAGCACGGCCAGGGCCAGGCTGAGCACCGTGGTGCCGGCCGCCACGAACGCGCTGTTGGTCAGCCAGCGCAACATCGGGGTGTCCGCGGTCGCACTTTCTAAAGCCGCGCCGAGCCGGGTCACGTCGGGCAGCCAGCGCACCGAGCCGCCGAACAGCTCGTCCTGGCTGCGGGTGGCGGTGACCACCATCCAGTAGAGCGGGAAGCCCGCCACGGCCGCGAGGGCGGCGAGCGCGATGAACCGGAGCTTCACGCCAGGTCCTTTCCGGCGGCACGTCGCTCCGCCAGGGCGTACAGAACGGTGGCGATCCCGGAGAGCACCAGGCCGACCACCCCGGTGGCGGCCGACCGGCCGAGGTCGGAGTCGAGGAACGCCTCGCGGTAGACGTCGATCACCAGCGTGGTGGTGCGGTCGACCGGGCCGCCCTGGGTGAGCAGCCAGATGATCTCGAAGCGCCGGAACGACCAGATGGTCATCAGCAGCGCGATCACCCGCAGCGTGGGGACGAGGAACGGCAGCGTGATCCGCCGGAAGACCGTTCCCGGTCCGGCGCCGTCGATCGCCGCGGATTCGATCAGATCCTTGGGTACGGCCTGGAGCGCCGCCAGCACGACCAGCAGCACGAACGGGAACACCTTCCACACCGAGACGGCCGTGACCGTGGCCAGCGCGTACGCCGTCAGCCACCCGTGCCGGCCCAGCCCGGCGGCGGCGGACGCGTGGTTGAGCACCCCGTTGTCGTTGTTGAAGATCCACACGAAGATCAGCGTCACCGCGACCGTCGGGGCCGCCCACGGCAATGTGAGCAGCACCCGCAGCGCGGTCCGGCCCCGGAACGACGCGTCCAGCAGGATCGCGCCGGCCGTGCCCAGCAGCAGCGCCCCGGCCACCGTGGCCAGGCTGTAGATCAGCGTGATCCCGAGCGTCCCGGCGAACCGCGCGTCGGCGACCAGGGCCGAGTAGTTGTCCACGCCGATCCACTCGCCGCCCGTGGGGTCGAGCAGCTTGGTGTCGGTGAAGGACAGCCACACCCCGTCGAGCAGCGGCCCGGCGGTGAAGACAAGCAGGTAGAGGGCGGCCGCCGCGGCGAAGACGTACGGCGCGCCCCGTGCGGCCCTCACTTGAGCTGCTCCGCCTCCTGCTGGGCGCGGGCCAGGGCGGCGGCGGGATCGTCGCCGTCGACGAGCACCTTCTCGACCTGGCTCAGCACCGCGTGGCGGATCTGCGGCGTCTTGATCTCGAAGCCGTCGATCACCGCGTCCTTGGAGGTGGACGCCTGGGCCTGGAACGTCGGCACCCACGGGTTCGCGGCGACGAACTCGGCCGGCGGCTTGGCGTCGGTGCCCAGCACGCTCGCGCCCAGCGCGGCCGCGGCCTGCTTCTGCGCGTCGGCGCCGTAGTACCAGCGCAGCCACTTCTTCGCGGCGTCCTTGTGCTTGCCGAACTTGTTGACGCCGATGAAGAAGCCGGCCTGGCTGCTGGCCGGCGCCGGGAACGGCAGCTTGCTCGCGCCGACGGTCTTGCTGGGCACGACCTGGTTGCCGGTGACCATGGTGGCCAGGGCCGAGCTGTTGTCGATCATCATGCCGACCTTGCCGGCCTTGAACTTGGACCGGAACGTCGACGCGTCGTCACCGACGGCCATGGCGCCGCTGGAGTACATGTCCCGGAACGCGGTCACCGCCGCGACGTTCTCGGGGCTGTTGATGGTCAGGGTGCTGCCGTTCGACCACGAGCCGCCGAACCCGTAGGTCCAGTTGGAGAAGTCGATCCACCAGGGGACTTCCTCGTTGATCTGGTGGCGTACGGCGAAACCGGGGTTGCCGGTCTTGGCCTTGATCGTCTTGGCCGCGGCGATCAGGCCCGGCACGTCGGTCGGCGGCCGCACGCCCGCCTGGTCGAGCAGCGCCGGGTTCCAGAAGAGCGCGTAGTTGACGATCTCCCAGGCGTACCCGAGCTGCTTGCCGTCGACCTTGCCGGCGTCGTTGGTGGCGTTGAGCGCCTGCTTGCCGGCGGCGTCGAGCACGTCGTCGAGCGGTTCGAGGGCACCCGCGTCGGCCAGCTCGGGCAGGAACGTGTCGGGGATGATCAGCAGGTCCGGGCCGCCACGGGCCCCGATCTGCGTCTTGAGCGTGCTCTCGTAGTCCTTGCGCGCCACCGACTGCTGCTTGAGCGTGACCTCGGGGTTCGCGGTCACCGCCTTCCACAGCTGCTCGCCGCGCCCCGGCTCGAGCCACTGCCAGCTCGCGAAGACGAGCTCTCCACTCTGATCCCCGCCGCCGGAACCACCACAGCCGACGGCCAGCGAGGCGGTCAGCGCCACGGCGAGCCACTTCCGGATGTTCACCCGAACCACCGCTCTACGAACCAGGTTCGTAAATAGTCCTTTTATCGTTGAGAGCGACAGCGTGGTCAGGGCGAAGTCGATCGTCAAGCGTCCGCTTTGTTGGGAAGCACGACTTACGAACATGTGCGGGGACCCGGAGCGGCATCCATCTGCACGGATATTTACGAACGTGCCCGACCGCCCGGGCAGCAAATGCAAATTCGGACTTTTTCGCAGGTCGGGTGGGTGGTGCTGACCGTCGCTCCCGCCGAGGGTCGGCTCGCTCCGCTACGCCTCCGCGTCCGTGCGGGGTCACCCTCTTTCACCGACCTCAGGGCAGGATGGCGTCCACATAGCCGCCGTCGACCCGCACGGCGCCGCCCGTGGTGGCCGAGGCCAGCGGGGACGACAGGTAGACGACCAGGTTGGCGATCTCCTCCGGCTCGATCAGCCGCTGGAGCAGCGACTGCGGCCGGTGCCGGCGCATGAACTCCCGCTGCGCCTCATCCCACGGCAGGTCCTTGTCCACGAGCGAGTACACGAAGTCTTCGACGCCACCGGTGTGCGTGGGCCCGGCGATCACGCTGTTCACGGTGACGCCCGACCCGGCGGCCTCCTTGGCGAAGCCACGGGAGACGGCCAGCAGGGCGGTCTTGCTCATGCCGTAGTGGATCATCTCGACCGGGGTGACGACGGCCGAGTCGCTGGCGATGTACTGGATCCGGCCCCAGCCGCGCTCCCGCATGCCCGGCAGGTAGGCCCGGGTCAGCCGGATCGCCGACAGCACGTTGACCTCGAAGTAGCGCCGCCACTCGTCGTCAGAGATCTCCAACGCCGGCTGCGACCCGTAGACGCCCAGGTTGTTGACCAGGATGTCCACGTCGGGCAGGGCCTCGAGCACGGTCGCGGCCCCGGCCTCGGAGGCGACATCGGCCGGCACCGCCACGAAGTCGCCGTCCCCCAGGTCGTCGAGGGCCCGCTCGACCGATTCCGCCGACCGCCCGTTGACGCCGACCCGGGCGCCCGCCGCGGCCAGCCCCGCGGCGATCGCCCGCCCGATGCCCTGCGTCGAACCGGTTACCAGCGCGGTCTTCCCACCGAGATCAAGTCGCATGCCCCAAGCTTGCCCCGACAACGCGGCCGGCGAACCCCGGATGACCCGCCCAATGCAGATGCAGGAACGAGGCGTGCAGGCTCAGGGTGGCGAAACCCTCGGGGTCGTCACCGCGCCAGGCCCACGCCGCGGTGCCCGCCGGGGACAGCAACAGACCGGACCGCGGATGCACGGTGGTGCGGTGGAACTCGTGGCCGGTGACCCGGGTGCCGGCCGGCGCCAGCGGGCTGTCGCCCAGGGCGACCGCGTCCCGGTAGCCCAGCGTCAGGGTCGGGGTCATCGCGGCCTCGGCGTCGAGCACGCCACACATCGGCGCGCCGTCCAGGCTGCGGCACAACCAGAGCAGGCCCGCGCACTCGGCGACGATCGGGGCGCCGCTCCCGGCCAGCTTCCGCACGGCCGCGCGCAGGGGGTCGTTGGCGGACAGCTCCGCGGCGTACACCTCGGGAAAGCCGCCGCCGACGACCAGGGCCGCCGTGCCCTCCGGTAACGCCTCGTCCCGCAGCGGATCGACGGTGACCACGTCGGCCCCGGCCCCGGTCAGCAGTTCCGCCGTCTCCGCGTAGGCGAACGTGAACGCCGGGCCGCCGGCGATCGCCACCACCGGGCGCTCCCGTTCCCCGGCCGACGGCTCACCCGGGCTCCACGGGGTGGCCTCGAGGGGCGGCGCCGATCGGGCCACCGCCATCACCTCGGCAAGGTCGACCGACCTGGTGACCAGCTGTTCCAGCGCGGCCACCGAGGCGAGCGCTTCCTCGCGGCGTTCGGCCACCGGGACCAGGCCGAGGTGCCGTGAGGGAGCGGCAACCGCGTCGGCCCGCCGCATCGCGCCGAGCACCGGGGTGCCGACCTCCTCGCACGCGTCGCGCAGGATCGACTCGTGGCGCTCGGAGCCGACCCGGTTCAGGATCACCCCGGCGATGCGGGCGTTGCCGAAGCTGCGGAACCCGTGCACCAGCGCCGCCACCGACCGGCCCTGCGCGGCCGCGTCGACGACCAGGATGACCGGGGCGTCCAGCAGCGACGCCACCTGCGCGGTCGACCCGGTCTCACCCGCGCCGGTGCGGCCGTCGTAGAGCCCCATCACACCCTCGACCACGGCGAGGTCGGTGTTCTCGGCCCCGTGCGCGAAAAGAGGCCCGATCAGGCTCTCACCGACCAGCACCGGGTCGAGGTTGCGGCCCGGCCGGCCGGCGGCGAGCGCGTGATAACCCGGGTCGATGTAGTCGGGCCCCACCTTGAACGGCGCCACGCGCAGGCCACGCGAGGCGAACGCCGCCAGCAGCCCCGTCGCCACGGTCGTCTTGCCGTGCCCGGACGCCGGCGCCGCGATCACCACGCGCGGGATTCTCACCACTCGATGCCCCGCTGACCCTTACGCCCCGCGTCCATCGGATGTTTGACCTTGGTCATCTCGGTGACCAGGTCGGCCGCCGCGACCAGGTCGGGATGCGCGTCCCGCCCGGTGATCACCACATGTTGCGTGCCGGGCCGCGCGGCCAGCGTCGCCACCACGTCGGCCACGTCGACCCAACCCCACTTCATCGGGTACGTGAACTCGTCCAGCACGTAGAACGCATGCGTCTCGGCGGCCAGATCCCGCTTGATCTGCGCCCAGCCCTCGGCCGCCTCGACGGCGTGGTCGCGCTCGGTGCCCGGACGCTGGATCCACGACCACCCCTCGCCCATCTTGTGCCAGGTGATCCGCTCGCCCAGCGCCTTGAGCGCGGTCTCCTCGCCGACCCGCCACTTCGGACTCTTCACGAACTGGAACACGCCGATGTCCCAGCCGGCGCTCCAGGCCCGCAGCGCCATCCCGAACGCGGCCGTCGACTTCCCCTTGCCGTGCCCGGTATGCACGGCCAGGACGGCCTGCCGCCGCCGCTGCCGCGTGGTCAGCCCGTCGTCCGGGACGACCTCGACCTTCCCCTGCGGCATCAGGCGGCCTCGAGAGCGTCGAGCGGGACGAGGTCGGCGGAGAGCGTGGCGGCCAGCCGGCGGGCCAGGCCGAGGCGGACCGGGCCGGACTCGCAGTCGACGACGATGGCGGCCACGCCGGCCAGGGCCGGGGCCACGGTCGCCGGGTCGGGGCCGGAGGTCGCGCGGCCGTCGGTCACCACGATCAGGAGCGGGCGGCGGCGGGGGTCGCGGCGGCGTTCGGTCGCGATGGTGGCGGCGGCGGTGCGGAGGCCGGCGGCCAACGGGGTACGGCCACCGGTGCGCAACGCGGCCAGCCGCATCACGCCCACCTCGTGACTGGACGTGGGCGGAAGCACCTGCTCGGCGTTCCGGCCCCGGAAGGTGATCATCCCGACCCGGTCGCGCCGGTGATAGGCGTCGCGCAGCAGGGACAGGACCGCGGTCTTCACGACGGTCATCCGCTTGCGGGCGGCCATCGAGCCGGACGCGTCCACCACGAAGAGCACGAGGTTCGCCTCGCGGCCGACGTGGACGGACTCGCGCAGGTCACCGGGCTCGACCGTGCGGGAACCGCGGTGGATCGCCGCGCGCAGCGTCGCCGGCAGGTGCGGGGCGCCGGTCAGACGGCCGTGGGGCACCCGCGATCCGGCGACACGGCCGCGACGGGTGAACGCGGGCGACCGCCGGCCCGAGTGCCCGCCGGCGCCGCGGTCGGTGATGCGCAACGTCTTCGGGCGGTAGGCCGAGCCGGGCGCGGCTACTCCCCCGGCCGGCGCCGGTCTTTGCTGCTTCTGCTCGTCGCCGGCCCGCTCCGGTTTTTGCTCGTCGCCGGCCCGCTCCGGTTTTTGTTCGTCGGCGGCCCGCTCCGGCGTGGAATCCGGCCTGCCCGCGGGCGGCGGCGGTGGGGGTGGCCCGTCGCCGGGGCCGCTCCCGCCGGGCGGATCCGGGTCTTCGCCCTCTTCCTCGTCGTCCTCGGCGGCGGCGTTGAGCGCGTCCTCCAGCCGCTCCTCGTCGGAGCCGGTCGGGTCGAGCGGGTCCTTGCGACGCCGGTGGGGCAGGGCCAGCCGGGCCGCGTCGCGCACGTCGTCGGCCGTCACCACGGAACGCTCATGCCAGGCGGCCAGCGCGACCGCGCACCGGGCCACGACGATGTCGGCGCGCATGCCGTCCACGCCGTAGGCCAGGCAGACCCGGGCGATCCGATCGAGCTCGGCGTCGGGCAGCACCACCGACGCCGAACGTGCGCGCGCCGAGGCGATCCGCACCGCCAGCTCGGCATCGGACGAGGCGAACCGGGCGGCGAACCCGGCCGGATCGGCCTCGTAGGCCAGCCGCCGCCGCACCACCTCGGCCCGCTGCCGCGCATCCCGCGGGGCGGCCACCGTGACCACGAGCCCGAACCGGTCGACGAGCTGCGGCCGCGGCTCGCCCTCCTCGGGGTTCATCGTGCCGACGAGCAGGAACCGCGCGGCGTGCTTGACCGACACCCCATCACGCTCGACGTGGGCCCGGCCCATCGCCGCGGCGTCGAGCAGCAGGTCGACCAGGTGGTCGGGCAGCAGGTTGACCTCGTCGACGTAGAGGGCGCCGCGATGGGCGGCGGCCAGCAGCCCCGGCTCGTAGGCCTTGGTGCCGTCGGCCAGGGCACGCTGAAGGTCGAGGGTGCCGACGACGCGGTCTTCGGTGGCGCCGACCGGCAGCTCGACCAGGGTGGCGGGACGAGGCCCGTGCGGGGCGTCGGCGTCATGCGGGCCGTCCGGGCAGTCGGCGTCGGGCGTACCCGGATCACACGCGAAGCGGCACCCACGCACCACCTCGACCTCGGGCAGCAGGCCGGCCAGCGCACGCACCACCGTGCTCTTCGCCGTGCCCTTCTCGCCGCGGACCAGGACCCCGCCGACGGCCGGTGAGACCGCGGTGAGCAGCAGCGCCAGGCGCAGGTCGTCGAGGCCGACAACGGCCGAGAACGGGTACGGAGGCAGCACGCGCACTTCCCTTCTGCCCCGGGTCCTCGCCCGGGCGACGGTGGTTCGAGCGGCCGGAGTCTCCTGACTCCCGGACCGCGCACGATCACCGGCGAACCGGTCACGCACACGACCTGGTCACAGTGGCGGGACCGTCCCGGACTCACACCGGGTTCCTCCGCTACCGCTCGCCCGCAACTCAACCCGACGGACTACGACCACGTCAATGTGACGCTCATGTCGTGCCCCGGCAGTGAACGGCGCCGCTTCTCCCGGCCCTCAACCGCTTCTTCCGGCCCGTCAACCGCTTCTCCGGACCCCTCAACCGCTTCTCCGGACCCCTCAACCGCTTCTCCGGACCCTCGACCGCTTCTCCGGCCCGTCAACCGTGCAGGGACATCGCTCTTCCGGCGCCTCAGCCGGGCACAGCACCGCTCTTGCGGTCGTCGGGCGCGGCGACCGGCGTTGTCAGCTGCTCGGACAGGTGGGCCACGAACAGCGCCGCCTCCTCGATCAGCGGGCGCTGCCGGCGGTAGAGCTCGGCGTTCGCCGCGTCGGGCACGGTCGGCGCGCCGATGTCGACCAGCCCCGCGGCCTGGTCCAGGTCGGGCAGCGAGCCGAGGGCGTGCCAGCCGAGCAGGCAGGCGCCCAGCCCCGTACCCTCGGGCGTGTCGGCGATGGCCACGGGCAGGTCGAGCGCGGCGGCCAGCACACCCACCCACAGGTCTGACGCCACGGCGCCGCCGGTCGCGCGTACCTCGGTCACCGGGAACCCGGCCGCGTCGAACGAGTCGCGGACCAGCGCCACCTGCTGGCACACCCCCTCGACGGCCGAGCGGACCAGGTGGGGCCGGCCGTGCTCGCGGCCCAGCCCGAGGAAGGCGCCGCGCATCCCCGCACGCCACCAGGGCGCCCGCTCGCCGAGCAGGTAGGGCAGGCAGAGCAGTCCGTCGCTGCCGGGCGGCGCCGACTGGGCCTCGATCAGCAGCGCGGCGTCGATCTCGTCGGCGTTCTCCCCTTCGGCGGCCGGCCGCGCGAACCCGGCGGCGAAGGCTTGCCCGGCCCAGCGCACCACGGACCCGGCGTTGTTGACCGCCCCGCCGACCACCCAGCGGTCCTCGGTGAGCGCGTAGCAGAACAGCCGCCCGGCCTCGTCGGAGCTGGGCTGGTCGACGACCGTACGCATCGCGCCGCTGGTGCCGAGCGACACCGCCGCGACCCCCGCCGGGGTGGCCCCGACACCCAGGTTGGCCAGCGGCCCGTCGCCCGCCCCGATGATCAGCGGCGTGTCCGCGGGCAGTCCGGCCGCGGACGCCACCTCGGCCTTGAGCCGCAGCCGCCGCGTGGTCGGCACAACCTCGGCGAGCTGGTCCTCGCGAACCCCGGCGATCTCCAGGGCCTCCGGATCCCACCGCCGCGCATGGATGTCGTAGAGGCCGGTCGCCGAGGCCAGGGACAGATCCAGCAGGTACGCCTCGTCGGCCAGCCCCGACAGGATCAGCTCCTTGCCGCCACCCCACCGAGGCGTGTCGCGCAGCGTCTCCGGGTCGGTGGCGCCCCACCAGGCCAGCTTGGACAGCGGCGCCATCGGGTGCACCGGGGTGCCGGTGCGGGCCAGCAGCTTCTTGGCCAGCCCCTGGTCGGCGATCGCGGCGCTCTGCCCACCGGCCCGCCCGTCGGCCCAGGTCACCAGCGGGCCGAGCGGTTTGCTGTCGGCGTCCATCGGAACCAGCGCGTGCAGGAACGAGCTGAGGCTGACCCCCACCACCCGGTGACCGGCCGCACGGCACTGACCGGCCACGTCGACAAGCGCCTCGACCGCCGCGTCCCGGACCCGGTCGGCGTCCAGCTCGGCCCGGCCCGGCCCGGGCACCAGCAGCGGATAGTGCACGCTGGCGTGCGCGTGCAACTCACCATCGAGCCCCGCGGCGACGCCCTTGGTCGCGGTGGTCCCGCTGTCGATCCCGATCACGACGTCCATACGCTCGACCTTAGGGCCTGTCCCGCCCACCGGCTCGGGACCGGACCCGGCGACCTCCCCCATCGCGCTCGATGCCGTCTCCGCACAGGCCCCAGGCCGAACCGCCTCCGTGTCTTCTCCGCTCTGGGTCTCAGGTCGGGACGGGCAAGAGCACCTCATTGGCGCCGTCCTGGTAGCGGATCTCGAGCGTGTCGGGGGGCAGCAGGGCCGCCGCGTCCGGGTTGGTGATCCAGCCGCCGTTGAGCCGGCGGTAGCGGAAGCGGGATCGTTTCGAGGCGAACACGATGCCCTGGCCGTCGGGCAGTCGCGTGGCGAAGGCGGACTGGCGGCGTTCCGGGACGACCCCGAGAAACTCGGGCTGCTCGCCGTCGAGGAACCGGAACAGCCGGATCGTCCGGTCGTCGACCATGGTCTGCAGGACGAACGCGCGGTTGTCGGGCGTGACACCGGCGATCCGCCAGGCGGTGGTGAGGGACGGGTGGTGATAGCCCGACATGTCCTCGTAGCCCGGGATGTTGCGGACGTCTCGCCGTTCGTCGCCGCTCCCGCCCAGCCCGACCTCTCGCGACGAGGGCAACTCATCGAGGGGCAGGCTGCCCTTCGGGTTGCCCAGTTCGACCCGGCGCCCCCCGGCGACCAGCGCGAACGAGGCCGGGTTGGAGATCGGCCGGGTGGCCGAGCCCTCGCGGAAGGCGACATCCTCGAACGACCAAACGATGCGACCGGCCCTGTCGACGGTGTAGCGCGAGGCGAACCGGGTGGGGCGTCCGTCGTCGACCACGATCAGCGTCTGCGGGCTCCGCGAGGCGTCGCTCCACTGCTTGACGAACTTCTGGAAGGCCGGGTCGACCGCCTCGCCGACCAGGAAGGCGTTCGCGTTGTCCCAGCCGGTGACCATGGTCTCGGGGCCGCCGACCGTCCACTGGGACGCGCCGTCGCGCAGCTCGACGAAGCCGGTGACGCCGTAGTGGACCGGCCCGCCGGGCGGGTCGTCGAGCGGGATGCGCTGGGCGACCAGCGCCAGCCGCCCGGCCGGCGTGGTGCCGGCCCACGCCACGTTCGGTTCGCCGACAGTACGCACCGACGCCGGCAGGGCCGACCGCCAGGCGTTGATCGCCGCGTCCAGGAAGACGGCGTCGGTGGCCAGGTCACCCCGGGTCGGTGCGTCGAGCCGGTCGTTGGCCGGCGGCGTGACACCGGATCCGCCGCCCAGCCGGAGCACACCGGCGGTGGCGCCGGCGCCGGCCACGGCCAGCCCCGCGGTCAGCAGCGCCCGCCGCCGGATCACCCGGCGCCGCCCGCCGGCGGTGACGCGGTCGAGCAGGTCGGCCGGGGCGTTGAGCTCGGCGGTGGCGCGGTTGAGCACCTCGTGGACTTCCAGGTCGGTCATCGCTCTCCCCGATCGGTGCTGAAAACGGCCGGCCCGAGCACGGCGCGCAGCCGCTCGAGACCCCGGGAGGTGTTGCTCTTGATCACGCCTTCGGAGCAGTCGAGGGCGGCCGCGACCTCGGCCACGGGCAGGTCATCGAGATAGCGCAGCACCACCGCCGCCCGTTGCCTCGGCGGCAGCGCGCGCAGCGCCTCGATCACGACGTCACGGACCAGCACGCCGTCGCTGTGGTCGGGCTCGGCCACATCGTGGTGGGCCAGCGGCGCCTCGGGTCGTCTCCGGCGTCGCCGCCACCGGTTGGTGGCCCGGTTGACCAGCGCGCGGCGGGCGTACGCCTCGGGGTTGCCCTGCACGCCGCGCCAGCGCACGTACATCTGCTCGAGCACCTCCTGGAGAAGGTCCTCGGCGGTGTGCCGGTCGCCGGTCAGCAGGAAGGCCACCCGCAGCAGGCCCGTGCTCCGCGTGCGGACGAACTCGTCGAACCCTGTGCGCATCCGTCGCCTCTCCCCCGGTTGTTCACCTCCCCTGACACCGCGCACGTAGGCGGGGTTGCACCCGGCTGGGCGCCGAACGCGTGGCGGCGCGGCCTACAGAGCGCCCGGCGGGCGGCGGCACGGCACGTGAAGCGCCCGGCGGGCGGCCGACGCCGAACGCATCGCCTCTCTCCCGGTTGATCGACAGGACTCGTCTCAGCTGAACAGCTTCGCGTAGCCGTCGCGCAGCCCCTCCCAGCCGTGGTCGACCGCCTCGGTGCCCCGGATGACGCCCACCGCGTGCCCGCCGATGAGCTGGTCGCAGACGATGAGGCAGAGGTGCCACCCGGCCGCGACCATCGCCTCCATGCCGGCGTGGGGTGACTGGTGGCGCAGCGTCAGCCGGGTGCCCGCGACGGTCGGTTCGAGTTCCCAGCGCAGCAGGTCGCCGCCCCAGGTGTATTCCAGCAGGCGCGGCTTGTCGACCGTCTTGACGATCGCGGGCATCTCGGCCCTGGTGTCCCCGTCGACCATGGTGAGCGTGGTCTCGCCGGTCGTGTCGAGCGCCTCGGCGGCAGCGAACGGGGCCCACTGGTCGAGCTCGGCCGGGTCGACCAGGGCCGTCCACACCCGCTCGGGCGAATGTCGCAGGTCGCGCACCATGATCAGGGTCCAGCCGTCGTCGGTCGTGGTGGCGGTCGCGTCGTGAGGCGCTCCGGGGTCGATCGGGGACATGTCGCTCCTCAGGGGTTGTTGTCGAGGTGTCGCTCGAGCCGGTCGAGACTGTGGCTCCAGAGCTCGCGGTATGGCCCCAGCCACGCGTCGAGCTCTTGGAACGGCCCGGGTTCGAGCCGGTAGATGCGCTGTTGGGCCACCGGCCGCGAGCTGACCACGCCCGCGTCACGCAGCACCCGCAGGTGTTTGGACACGGCCGGCTGACTCATCCGCAGGGCGGCCACCAGCTCGGCCACCCCGGACTCACGCAGCCGCAGGGCATCACAGATGCGTCTGCGGGTCGGTTCGGCCAGCACGGCCATTGTGTCGAGCGCCATGTGGCCAACATGCCAGACAGGTTATATAACTGTCAAGGCATGGAAGGAGTGCCATGATGGTGATCGTGCGGGTGCTGATCGTGACCTCGGGTTCGGTGGGCGACATCGCCCCTTACACAGGGCTGGGCGCCCGCCTGCGCGACGCCGGCCATGACGTGACGGTGGCGTCGCATGCCCCGTTCGCGGCCACGTTCGCGTCCGCCGGCCTGCCCTTCCAGGCCATCCCCGGCGATCTCCGCGAAATTCTCCCGCAGGCGCGTGGACAGGACGGCAGATCATCGGGTACGGGACCACGCGCGCTCGCCCGCCTGCTGCAGATCGCCCGTCCCCTGATCAACCGGCTCGGCGACGGCATCGCCCGGGCGGCCGACGAGACCCGCCCCGACGTGATGCTGCTGTCCACAGTGGTGGCGCCGCTGGGCTATCAGGTCGCCGAGGCGCGAGGCATCCCGTGGGCCGGCGTCTTCCTCCAGCCCATCGCCCCGACCGGCGACTTCGGTTCGGTCCTGCTCGGCGGCCGCTCGGTCGGCCGCCACGGCAACTACGCCATCACCTGGACCGCCAACCAGATCAGCCAGTCCCTGTACGCCAAGCCGGTCCAAGACCTGCGCCGCCGCCTGGGCCTGCCCCACGAGTCCATCCGCGAGCTCCGCACCTGGCAGGACGCCGGCCGATATCCGACCTTCCACGGCTTCAGCACCGCCGTGGTCCCCCGCCCCCGCGACTGGCGCCCACGGCTCGAGGTCACCGGCTACTGGTGGCCCCACTCCCCCACCGACTGGGCCCCACCGCCGGCCCTGCACGACTTCCTGGCCGCCGGCCCACCACCGGTCTTCATCGGCTTCGGCAGCATGGCCCCCGCCCAGGGCGCCCGCCTCGCCCCCATCATCCAGAGCGCCATCCGCAAGGCCGGCGTCCGAGCCGTGATCCAGGCCGGCTGGGCCGGCCTGACCCTCAACGCCCACACCAGCGGCGTCCCCAGCAGCAAGACCAACCAAGCAGACGGCGAGCGCGGCAGCGGCGGCGAGCGCGGCAGCGGCGGCGAGCGCGGCAGCGGCGGCGATGGCGATGGCGGCAGCGGAGGTGGCGGCGAGCGCGGCGGCAGCGGAGGTGGCGGTGGCGAGCGCGGTGGCGACGTCTTCACCATCGGCGAGGCCCCACACGACTGGCTCTTCCCTCGAATGGCCGCGGTCGTTCACCACGCCGGCGCGGGCACGACGGCTGCGGCGCTTCGGGCGGGCGTCCCCGCGGTGCCCGTGCCCGTGCTGGCCGACCAGCCCTTCTGGGCGTCGAGAGTCCACGCGTTGGGCGCGGGCACTCGACCGATCCCGATGTCCCGCCTGACCTCCGACCACCTGGCCGCCGCCCTGACGGAAGCGACCACCAACCCCCACCGACGCGCGCGAGCCGAGGCAATCGCCGCCCGCCTTTCAACCGAAGACGGCCCGTCCCCCATCCTCGCCTGGTTGGACGCACTGAAATAAGCAACAGGAACCAACAATGACCAGGGGCGCGCCGCGACCACGGGCACGGCAGGCAGCGAGCGTGGCGGGCGGCGGACGCGGGCGGCGAACGCGCGGGCGGCGGGCGCGGCGGTTGGCGGCACGGCGCGGCGGTTGGCGGCGCGAGCCACGCGGGACGACCCGGCGGCTGGGCAGGGAGGGTGACCAGCGACGGCCCGGCGTGTGCGTCATGTGACTTCGACGTTGCGCGTATCTAAATGAGAGCTGGCGCCGAACAACGGACCCGCGCCCCAAGGGAGAGCCGGCGCGACAAGCGACGGACGCGACAGGAGAAGCCCGCGCCGGACCGGCGAAACAGCCCCCGGCTCTGAGGAGAGCCGGAGGCTGTGACGACGGAACCGCTGTGGCGGAGGAACCCGCCGAGGCGGACGGTTAGCGCTCGGTGATGGCGACGAACGGGCGCTCGGCCTCGCCGGTGTAGAGCTGGCGGGGGCGGCCGATCTTGGTGGCCGGGTCGAGCATCATCTCGCGCCACTGGGCGATCCAGCCGGGGAGGCGGCCCAGGGCGAACAGCACCGTGAACATCTTGGTCGGGAAGCCCATCGCCTTGTAGATGAGGCCCGTGTAGAAGTCGACGTTCGGGTAGAGCTTGCGGGAGACGAAGTAGTCGTCGCTGAGGGCGATCTCCTCGAGCTGGAAGGCCAGTTCGAGCAGGGGGTCGGGCCGCTCCATCTTGGACAGCATGTCTTGCGCGGCCTTCTTGACGATGGCGGCGCGCGGGTCGTAGTTCTTGTAGACCCGGTGGCCGAAGCCCATCAGCTTGACGCCTTTTTCCTTGTTCTTCACGCGGTTCACGAAGGTGCCGACGTCGCCGCCGTCCTTCTTGATCAGCTCGAGCATCTCGAGGACCGCCGCGTTGGCGCCGCCGTGCAGGGGGCCGGACAGGGCGTTGACGCCGGCCGAGACCGAGGCGAACAGGTTGGCCTGGGCCGAGCCGACGAGCCGGACCGTCGACGTGGAGCAGTTCTGCTCGTGGTCGGCGTGCAGCACGAAGAGCATGTCGAGGATCTTGGCGATCTCGGGGTCGACGTCGTACTCCACCGTGGGCAGCCCGAAGGTCATGCGCAGGAAGTTCTGCACGTAGTCCAGCGAGTTGTCGGGGTAGGGCAGCGGGTGGCCGATGCTCTTCTTGTAGGCGTACGCCGCGATGGTCGGAAGTTTCGCCATCAGGCGGATGCCGGAGATCTCGACCTGTTCCTGGTCGGTCGGGTCGAGCGCGTCCTGATAGAAGGTGGACAGCGCGGTGACCGCGGACGACAGGACGGCCATCGGGTGGGCGTCGCGCGGGAAGCCGGAGAAGAAGTTGCGCATCTCCTCCTGCAGCAGCGTGTGCATCCGGATCTGGTCGCTGAACGCGGCCAGCTCGGCCGGCGTCGGCAGCTTGTCGTGGATCAGGAGGTAGGACACCTCGAGGAACGACGCCTTCTCGGCGAGCTGCTCGATCGGGTAGCCGCGGTACCTCAGGATGCCGGCGTCGCCATCGATGTACGTGATCGTCGACGCGCACGAGGCGGTGTTGACGAAGCCGGTGTCCAGGGTGACGAAGCCGGTCTCCTTCAGCAGCGCGCTGATCTCGATGCCACCGGGACCCTCGGTAGCGGAGCGTACCGGCATCGACAGCTGGCCACCGGGGTGGTCAAGCTTGACATCCGTCATGTATTTCCCTCACTTCACCGGCAGATGTCCCCAAGAACGTGAAGTTCACCGTAAACCCTCAACCTGAATGGGTCATCAGGCGGCCAATGCTCTGAGGAATAGATCACGAAGCGCGAGGAATCGCGTACGCCATAGATAATGGTCCGTGGAGGTGGGTGTCGATGCGGACCCCGAAGCAGTCCCCCGTGGTCGTGGGCGTCAACAGCAGTGCGGCGAGCCTCGCCGCGGTGCGTCTGGGCGCCCGGGAGGCCGTGGCCCGAGGCCGGAAGTTGCGGGTGGTGCACGCTTTCAGCTGGCCTGACCCTCGATTCGGACGGCCGCCCCAGGGGTACGCCCAGTCCCGGCGTGAGGCCAGCCGGCTGGTCGACCGGGCGGTCGCCGCGGCCCAGCGCTCGGTGCCGGGCGTCAAGGCGAGCGGCCTGGTCGCCGATGGCCTGGCCGTCCGGGTGCTGGTGCAGCAGAGCCGCGGCGCCGAGCTGCTGGTGCTCGGTGACGAGGACGACGCGCCGGTCGACTCGGTGCTCTACCAGGCGGTGTCCCGGGCGTTCTGCCCGACCGTGGTGGCGCGGGGCCCGCGTCCGCCGTCCGGTCCGCTGCTCGCCTGCGTCGACGGCTCCGACGAGTCGCTCCACGCCCTGCAGCTCGCCGCCGAGGAGGCCGCGCGCCGCGCGCTGCCGCTCGAGGTGGCCCACGTGGTCTCCCGGAAGGCAGGGCGGCCGGCCGGCCAGGATCTGCTCGACCGGGCGATGGAGGCGGTGCCCGAGTCGCACGACGCGACCACCCGCCTGCTGATCGGCGAGCCGGGCAGCGCGCTGGTCCGGGCGTCGCGGAAGGCGCGGATGGTACTCGTCGGGCCGCGGGGAATGGACGGAACGCAGCTTCTGGGGCCGGTGGCGCTCCAGCTGCTCCGCCGCGGCGCCTGCCCGACGTTGTTTGTCCACGGAACCACTGCCACGGGCCATTGGTCACCGGGTACGGTGCCTTCGGCGGGCACCCAGGCTTCTTGATCCTCGGCGACTGACGGAGCCCGCCAAGGGGGCTCAGTGTCAGGATCCGCGGGCGCTTCGTCCGCCGGCCGGCGGCTGTGGCGCGTGTTCGCCATGGCCGGTCTCGTCGCGACCGCGATCTACCTGGTGGCCACCAGCCTGGGCCAGCTCGAGATCGCGATGCTGGCCTTCATGGTGATCGGCGTCGGCACCGTCTGGGCCTGCTTCGCCGGCCCGCGCCGATTCGGCGCCGAGCCGCGCTCGGCCTGGCTGCTGCTCGGCGTGACCGCGCTGCTGTTCCTGCTCGGCGTGGTCACCCGGCCGTTCTTCTCCGACCAGCCGATCCCGATATCGCTGATCACCGACTTCCTGATCGTGCCCGGCTACTTCACCCTGGCCGCCTGCTTCGTCATCCTGCTGCGCAGCCGCCGGAGCCTGGACGGGCTGGCCGTCCTCGACGGGCTCATCGTCTTCCTGGCCGGCGGCCTGCTCGGCGTGCTGCTGCTGGCGGCGCCGACCGCGGCGATCAGCGACCGGCCGATGCTGGTCTCGGCGCTGGCCGCGGCGTACCCCCTCTTCGACGTCATTCTGCTGTTGCTCGTGGTCAACCTGACGTTCACCGCGACCACGTTCCCGGTCAGCCTGATGACGTTCATCGGCATGATGGTGCTGATGTTCACCGGGGATCTCGCGTACGCGGTGATCGGTCTGTCGGGCAAGACCTACGACTCGCCGCTGCTCGACGTGCCGTTCATCCTCGGCTTCGCCCTGCTCGGGATGTCCGCGCTGCACCCGTCGGTGGCCCAGGTCAGCCGCGCGGCCCGGCGTCCGGTGCAGGCCTGGTCGTGGCGGCGGATGACGCTGCTGGGCCCGGCCGTGATCGCGCCGTTCGTGCTGGTGGTGCTGGTCGGCGACGACTCGCCGGCGTACCGGCTGACCATCGGGGCCGGCGGCGGGCTGATGATGCTGCTGCTCCTGGCCCGGGCGGCGACCGCGGTCCGGGCCCAGGCGGCGGCCCAGCGCCATTCCGAGCACCAGGCCATGCACGACCCGCTGACCGGGCTGCCCAACCGGCGCTCGATGTCCGCGCACGTCGAGCGGCTGCTGATCGAGACGCCGCCGATGGACGACCGCCGGGTCTGGGTCTACCTGCTCGATCTGGACGGCTTCAAGTGGGTGAACGACTCGTGGGGCCACGACACCGGCGACCAGCTGGTGATCGAGGTGGCGCGCCGGTTGCGGTCGGCGGTGCCGCACAGCGTACGGGTGGCGCGCACCGGCGGCGACGAGTTCCTGCTGGCATACGTCGGGGAGAAGCCCGGCGCCCTGCGAGTGGTCGACGAGATCCGGAGCTGCTTCACCCACCCGCTCGCGGTGCACGACACCGAGGTGGTGATCAGCGCCTCGGTCGGCATCGCCCACGCGGCGGCCGACGGCGACCCGGCGGTGACCGCGGAGGCGCTGATGCGCGACGCCGACACCGCGATGTACCGGGCCAAGAGCGAGGGGCCCGGCCGTTCCACCATCTTCGACACCTCCATGCACGACCGGGTCCGGGAGCGCATCGAGCTGGAGGCCGAGCTGCGCAAGGCGCTCGCCGACGGGCAGCTGCACGTGGCGTACCAGCCGATCGTGCGGCTCGACACCGGCCGGCCGCTGGGCGCCGAGGCGCTGCTGCGCTGGAACCACCCGACCCGGGGCCCGATCCCGCCGATGGCGTTCATCCCGATCGCCGAGGATTCCGGGATGATCGCCCAGATCGGCACCTGGGTCCGCGAGGAGTCGGTGCGCCAGCTGGCCGAGTGGCGGGCTGACGGCACCGTGGCCGACGACTTCTACCTCTCCATCAACGTCTCGCCGCGCCAGCTCAACGACGCCGAGCTGCCGCTGATCGTCTCGGCCGAGCTGATGAAGTACGGCGTGCCGGCCCGCGCGGTGGCCCTGGAGATGACCGAGTCGGTGATGGTGGACGGCTCCAGCGTCACCTCACGCGTCCTGTTCGAGCTGCGTGAGCTGGGTGTCCGCCTGCTGGTCGACGATTTCGGCACCGGCTTCTCGGCGCTCGGCTACCTGCGCAAGTTCCCGGTCACCGGTGTCAAGATCGACCGCTCGTTCGTCTCCGGCCTGGGCCAGAGCCTGGAGGACGAGGAGATCGTGCGGGCCGTGGTGGCGATGAGCTACGCGCTGGGCCTGAGCATCGTCGCCGAGGGTGTGGAGAACCGCGGGCAGCGCGACGCCCTGGCCGCGGTCGGCGTGACCCAGGGCCAGGGCTGGCTGTGGGGACCGGCGGTGGCGCCGGCCGAGTTCGCCGCGCACTGGCACGCGGGCGGGCCGGCGGCCGGCCGGGCCGCCGCGGCGTCGAGCCTGCCGCCGGGCAAGAACCAGCGCTCGACCGGCCCGGCGGCGAGGGGCCGCAATCAGCTCGCGGCCGAGAACTCGTAGAGCCAGTACGACTGGCTGTCGACCCGGGTGGCGGTCGCGGCGCCGCCGATCCTGGTCAGGATGCCCTCCACCGCCCAGGGCAGCCTGAGGTGCGACTCGTTCCACATGCAGATGTCCAGCAGCACCGCGGCGTCGACCGGCCGCACCATGCGGTCGTAGATCTGCTGCTGGAGGGCGACGAAGACGCCGTCGCCCCGGTCGCCGGTGACCGCGCCGATGAACACGCAGTAGATCAGCCGGCGCTGCTCGTACAGCTCGGGCCAGTGGGCGGCGAAGAACGGCGGGGAGATCAGCGGGACCGCGCTCAGGTCGTCGGTCATCACGGACAGCCCGGTCACGCCCTCGGCGTCCCGGGTCAGGAATTTGGGCGCCCGGGGGTCGGCCATCATCGGCTCGAACTCGGCGCGGGTCATCAGGTGGCGGGTCGCCGATCGGGTGACCAGCGGCGAGAACGTGGTGCGGTAGAACTCCCAGGCCGGGTCGATCAGGTCCGCCGGCAGCTCGTCGAATACCTCGACCCCGTTGATGTTCGGCACGCGAGAGAAGCTAGCCGATCGATCGCGGCCACGAACCAGACAATCGGGTCTGGTGCGGACACCACTCGGTCGGGCATGATTCGCGACCACGGATCGCTTGCGGTCGCGCGACGCGCGCCGATGAGTTACACAGGTCATAGGGAAGGGAGGCCATGGTGACCGGACTGATCGGTGCCGAGTGCAACGTGTGGCTCGTTCTCGCCCTGCTGGTTCTCGCCCTCGGCCTGGGCGGCGCCCTGCTCGTGGCGGTTCGTAGCCGGCGGCACACCGGGTAGCCTCGTACGCTGGGCCGCATGCGGTTCGCGACCTGGAACGTCAACTCGGTCAAGGCACGTCTCCCCCGGCTGCTGGAGTGGCTGGGCGACACGAAACCCGACGTCCTGCTGCTGCAGGAGACGAAGGTCGCGCCGGGTGATTTCCCGTCGGCCGAGGTCGGCGAGCTGGGGTACGAGACCGCCGAGTACGGGCAGGGCCGCTGGAACGGCGTGGCCGTACTGTCCCGGGTCGGCCTGGCCGACGTACGCAACGGCTTCCCCGGTGAGCCCGGCTATCCCGGTCCCGAGGCGCGATCGATCACCGCCACCTGCGGCGGCATCCGTTTCATGTCGGTCTACGTGCCGAACGGCCGGACGCCGGAAGATCCGCACTACACGTACAAACTGTCGTGGTTGTCGGCTTTGCGAACGGCGCTGGCCGACGACGTCGCGGCCGGGCCGGTCGTGGTGGCCGGCGACTTCAACGTGGCGCCGACCGACGCCGACGTGTGGGACCCGGCCGCCTTCGTCGGCGCCACCCACGTGACCCCGCCCGAGCGCGAGGCGCTGGCCGCCATCCGATCCCTGGGGTTCACCGATGTGCCCGCCCGCCCTCTGAAGGGTGATCACCCTTTCACCTATTGGGATTACCGAGCCGGCATGTTCCACAAGAACATGGGCATGCGGATCGACCTGGTCTACGCCACCGCCGATGTCGCCGGCACGGTCAAGGATGCGGTGGTGGACCGCGAGGCGCGCAAGGGCAAGGGGCCGTCCGATCACGCTCCGATCGTGGTCGAGATCGATCGGTGACGACACGCTGAGCAGCGCCTCCCGGCGGCGGAGCACGTAGGCTGTCGGGGATGGAAGGGGATCGCATGACAACGGATCGGACCGATCCGGTCGTCCTGGCGCCGGCACCGGCGCTGCTGCGAGCTGCCCTCGACGCCACCTCCGAGGCCGTCGTGCTGTGCGCCGTCGATACCCACGAGATCCTGCTGGTCAACAACGCGGCTCGGGCGCTGACGCCGGCCCTGCGACCAGGCATGTCGGCCGATTCGTCGCCGATCGCCGCGCTGAACGAGGCGATCACCACCGGTGGCCGCACGTTCACGGCCCAGTTCGACGGGCGTCACGTCCAGGGCGATCGGCGTGCCCTGGGCGGCGAGCACTACGGCTGGTACCTGCAGGATGTGACCCCGCTCGAGCAGGAGCGGGCCCGCACCGCGTTCCTGGCCGAGGCCGGCCGTCGCCTGGCCGCCTCGCTCAACCATCGGCGCTCGCTGCGTACCACCGCCGAGCTGGCCGTCTCCCACCTGGCCGACGCCGCCGTGGTGGTCCTGCCCCCGGTGCGCCGGCAGAGCGAGTGGGTCCGGCTGGTCGCCGGGGCCACCGTCGACGAGGGCACGCTGCGCGAACGGCGGCTCGGTGAGGTGCCCGGGCTGGTCGAGGCGCTCGGTGACTTCCCGCCCATCCCGAGCCGCTGGCTGGACGCCGGCCAGGCGCCCGACTGGCTGCTGCCGCGCGGGTCCGGGCCGATCGGCGCGCTGCTGGTCATCCCGCTGCCCGGCAACGCCGAGCCGGCCGGCGCCCTGATCCTGGCCCGCCGCGGCGCGGACGCCGCGTTCAGCGACGACGACGAGCTGCTGGCCCGGATCTTCGCGGCCCGGGCCGGCGCGGCGATCTCGGCCGCCCTGCTCTACCGCGACCAGGTCGACACCACCGCCGTGCTCCAGGCCGACCTGCTGCCGCCCGAGCTGCCCCAGCCCGACGGCGTCGAGCTGATCGGCTCGTACCAGGCGGCCCGCGACTCGCTGCGGGTCGGCGGCGACTTCTACGACGTGTTCAAGCCGACGCCGCGCAGCCCCGACACGGTCATCGCGCTCGGCGACGTGTGCGGCAAGGGCCCCGAGGCGGCTGTGCTGACCGGCAAGGTGCGCCAGACGCTGCGCGCGCTGCGGCTGGTCGAGGTGCCGCCGGACGAGATGCTCGGGGTGCTCAACCAGGCCCTGCTCGAGGGCGGCCGGCAACACCGGTTCGTCACGCTGGTGGTCGGCTCGGTGGTCCGCGCCGACCACGGCCGGGTCCGGCTCCGGCTGGCCTCCGGCGGCCACCCGCCGCCGCTGGTGCTGCGGGCCGACGGCACGGTCGAGGAGGTGGCCACCTCCGGCACCCTGGTCGGCGTCGTCCCCGACATCGTGGTGCACCCGGCCGACGTCGAGCTGGCCCCCGGCGAGCTGTGCCTGCTCTACAGCGACGGGCTGACCGAGGCGCGCGGCGGGCCGTCCGGCAACGAGCAGTACGGCGAGCAGCGGCTGCACACCGCCCTGTCGAGCTGCCATGGCATGCCGGGCGCGGCGGCCGTCGAGCGGATCCGGCAACTGGTCTCCGACTGGGTGCGTGGCGGGACGCGGGACGACATCGCCATGCTCGCGGTGCGTGCTCCCTCCCGTACCCCGCTCAGCCTCCGCGGCGGCGGCGCCCGCAACGCGTCCCCCTTCGCGATCGACTCCAGGCGGAACGAGCGCCGCCCGAGGCAACGCGTATGACCGTCTTCACCAGCAGTGCCCAGCGGTCCCTGGACGATCCCGGGTTCCGTGACCACTTCCTGCGGCTGATCGGCGACGGCGACGAGTTCGGCGCGGTCGAGGCCGTCACGGCGCTGCTCGACCAGGGCGTGCCGGCGCAGCGGATCATGGCCGACCTGATCACCCCGGCCCAGCAGCGGGTCGGCGAGCTGTGGGCGGCCAACGAGTGGTCGATCGCCCGCGAACACGCGGCCACGGCCATCAGCGAGCGGGCGCTGGCCGCGGTCGCCGCCCGCTCCAACGTGCGACCGCACCGGGGGCGGCTCACCATCGCCTGCGTGGACGGCGAGTGGCACGCGCTGCCCGTACGCATCCTGGCCGAGACCCTGCGCCTGGACGGCTGGCGGGTCGACTTCCTCGGCGCCAGCGTCCCCGGCCCCCACCTGGTCACCCACCTGCACCAGACCGGCCCCGACGCGGTCGCGCTGAGCTGCATGATCGCGACCCGGCTCCCCCGCGCCCACGCCGCCATCACGGCCTGCCGCGCGGCCGGGGTGCCGGTCATCGCGGGCGGGCGCGGCTTCGGCCCCGGCGGCCGTTACGCCGAGAAGATGGGCGCCGACGCCTGGGCGGGCAGCGCCGAGGACGCCGTGGCCCGCCTGGCCATCGACTGGCCGCCGGTCATCGACGACCCGTCGACCTCGGCCTTCCTGGGCGACGACGAGTACACCTGGGTGGTCCGCCACCGGGCCGACCTGATCGCGACCGCGCTGGAACGCCTGGCCGCCGCCTACCCGAAGGTCCGCCGGTACGACCAGCGCCAGGCCGACGCCACCGCCGAGGACACCGGCCACATCGTCGACTTCCTGGCCGCGGCGCTCTACGTCGGCGAGGACCGCGTCTTCACCGACTTCATCGACTGGACGAACAGCGTGCTCACCGCCCGCGGCGTCCCGCCCGAGGCGCTCGCCGCCGGCCTCGGCGTGATCCGCGACCAGCTCCACGACTGGCCCGGCTGCCTGCGCCTGCTCGACGCCGGATCAATTCGGTTGCGGCCCCCGGCCGACGCGGATTAGCGTCGTCGCATGATCTCCTGACGAAGCGCGTTCCACAGCCACATCCACACATGTCGGCGGCCTTCGTCAGCCGTGGGGACAGCCCCTTCTTCGTGCCGACAACCTTCCGCCTGCCCCGGCGCCCGCCTCACTCGTTCCCGAGGAGGTAGCTGTATGCCTGCCCAGCCCTTCACCGTCCACGTCGACCTCGACGCCCTGGCCCGCCAGGAGTTGTCCGACGCGGTGTCCCTGCCGTCCGCCCAGGACGGTGCCCCACGCGACCGCTCCGCCGACCGCCATCACGGTTCCGGCGCCGACCGCGTGGAGGCCCGCAACCGCTCCGAGCGCGATCACGCCCGTCGCGCCTCCGGCTCCGGCAAGGGCCGCTCCTACGCCTTCCGGCGGAGCTAGGCCGCGTTTGAAACGCGGCCTGGAGATGGTGACGGCCCGGGGGTTCGCTCCCGGGCCGTCCACATTCGACGGGTACGGGCACAGCATCGTCCCGCCCTCCGGGCCCGGCCGCCGTCGCTGGTCACGCTCCGCGCGCCCACCGCCGGGTTGTCCCGCGGGGTGCGCTCAGCCCAGCGTGGCGTACACGTCGTCCAGATAGCCGTGGTACATGTCGCTGCTCGTGTTGAAGTTGGGGCCGCCGATCCGCAGCGGCTTGTCGTTGAGGATGGTCATCGCGGCCGGGACGGCGACCGAGCCGCGGGCCACCCCGTCGACGTAGATGGCCATCGAGCCACCGGCCCGGATGCACAGGATCTTGTGCCACTTGCCGTCGGCGACGGCCACCGACGAGCGGACCAGGTAGGCCGTGGCCGCACCCCGGCCGACCACCACGCACTGGGCGCGGCCGTGGGTCTCGCCGACCTGCATCTTCCACTGGCTCTCGGTGGTGGCCACGCCCTTCTGCACGATGTTGGACGAGCCGGCCAGCTGGGCCTTGCTGACGTTGATCGTCGCGCCCCAGCGGAAGTTGCGGGTGCCCGGGTTGAGCTCGGGGTCGTTGGTGCCTTCGAGCAGCGCCCGCGGGCAGACGCCGGTCGCCGGGCAGCGGACCGGCAGGCCGACGTAGCGGCCGGTGCCGGCGGCCACGAAGCGGACGGCGCCGCGGTCGGCCGCGCGCACGGTCAGCGGCGCTCCCTTGCCGGACAGGTCGGGCACCTTGCCGGCGGTGGTGGTGTCGAACGAGTAGCGCGCCACCACGACCGGCGAGGCCGCGGCGGCGAGCGATGTCGGGGCCGCCAGGGCGGGCACGGCCGGGACCACGATGAGCGCGAGGGTGAGAATCCTGGCGGGAAGCTTCATGGGAGAAACGTACGTTTCGCTCCCATAGTTCGACAAATCAGACTTGCCACCTGTTCGGGCGGATTCTTATAGCAGACCGGACGAGTCGGCGATCGCACACACGGCCACCAGGCGCAACACGTGCCAGTCGGCCAGCCGCCACCCGGCGGTGGCCAGGTCGGCGTCACCCTCGGCGGGGATCGGACGGCCCATCCGCTCGGCCGCCGCCGAGATCGACTTCGCGTACGAGGCCAGCCCGTCGGCGTCGGCCGGGCGGCCGGCCGCGGCGAGCGACTCACGTACGGCGGCGGTGTGCTGGTCGATCTGAACGAGCAGGCTGACATCGGCGTACGCGGCGGTCAGCCCGTCCACACCGATCCGGGCCATCAGCTCGTCGAGCTGCGCCAGCGCCTCCAGCTGGGCCGGCGTCTCGGGCAGCACGAACGCCTCGAGCAGGGCCGGCGAGTCGGGCACCACGACCGACACGGCGGCGAACAGCGCGGCCGGCGAATCCGGCACGACGACCGTCTCGACGACGCTGACCGGGTCGACGGTCTCCTCGGCGTCCAGCAGGTCCAGGTCGAGCTCGATCAGGTCGAACTCGATGTCCAGGTCCAGGTCGATCTCCTGGTCGAGCGCGGCGTCGAGCTGGGTCTCGGCGTCGAGCTGAGCCTCGAGGGCGGGCTGCGGCGAGGAGGCGGCGGCGTCATCCGAGATCGGGGCGAAGGCCAGGAAGTCGTTCGTCATGCGGAAGACGCTAGGGCCTGCCCGACCCCCGGCACAGCGCGGTAACCGAACGGCACCCAAGCCCTACCGCCCCCGCACCCCCCGGCTCCCGCAAGTCCGTTTTGCGGCGTTTTCGCGGGCCGCCGCCACCCCCGCCCCGTGCACTGGGTGGGCAAGAATGTAGGCCGGGGATGTTGCGGAAGTGCTAACTGTCCACAGGAAGTGTGGCGGCGGTGTTGCGGCCAGGAGATCGGCGGCCTCGGGTCGAGGACGGGGTGGGGCAGGACCGGACAGAAGGTGCTACGCGGGCAGGGCGTCCATGGCCTTGTAGATGCGTTTGTCGGAAACCGGGTGCGCGGTGCCGAGCGCCTGGGCGAACAACCCGACCCGCAGCTCCTCGATCATCCAGCGGATCTCGGTCAGGCCGTCCCCGGCCGGCAGCTCGGCCTTGAGCTCGCGGTACTCCCGCTCGATCTCCTGCACCTGGCTGGTCAGCTGCCGGTCGCGAGCCAGGTTGCCGCCGAGCCGGTCGAGCCGGTGCGAGATGGCCTTGAGGTAGCGGGGCAGGTGGTGCAGCTGCCGCCAGCCGGTCTCGGTGACGAAGCCGGGGTGCACGAGGCCGGTGAGCTGCTGCCGGATGTCGGCCAGCGGCGCGATCAGGGCGGGATCGGACGTGCCGGACAGCCGCTGGCCGACGTCGTACGCCGTGGCCAGCACCGACTGCACCTGCTTGACCACCGCCGCCGTGGCGTCGACCAGGTCGGTCCGCACCTGCTCGCGCAACGCCATGAACCCGGCCTTGTCCCAGGCCGGCCCGCCGGCGTCCTGCACCATGCGGTCGACCGCGGCGCCCGCGCAGTCGTCGAGGAGATCGGCGATCGAGCGGTACGGGTTCCCGCGCGACAGTTCGAGCTTGGCCCGGTTGTCCAGCCGCCCCTGCAGGTAGCGGGCGGCCGGCGGCAGCGTCAGCAGGAGCAGCCGCCGGGTCCCGGCGCGCATCGCCACCCGCTGCTCGGCCTCGGTCTCGAAGACCCGGACGGCGACGCTGTCGCCCTCGTCGACCAGGGCCGGCCAGACGGTGACCTCGAGGCCGCCCCGGACCTGGGCGACCTTGCGCGGGATGGTGCCGATGTCGCCGGTGGTGATGCCGGTGCGTTCGACCCCACCGGCCGCGGCGGCGATCGTCTCGCGTACCCGAGGGGCCAGCTGGCGCCGCAGCACCTCGAGGTCGCGTCCCTCGCCCAGCGTCGCGCCCTGCTCGTCGACCACCCGGAAGTTCATCCGCAGGTGCTCGGGCACCGCGTCGGGACGCCAGGCGTCCCGCGGCACGATCGTCCCGGTGAGCCGGCGCAGCTCGTCGCCGACCGCGTCGGGCAGGGCGCCGCGACGGGCCGGGATGCGGCCGAGGACGGCGGCGGCCCAGTCCGGCACCGGCACGAAGCTGGTCCGCAGGTGTTTGGGCAGGGCGCGGATCAGGGCGATCACCGCGTCCTGCCGCATGCCCGGCACGGACCAGCCGAAGTCGTCCGCGTCGAGCTTGTTGAGCAGCGGCAGCGGCACCTCGACGGTGACGCCGTCGCCGGGCTTGCCGGGCTCGAACCGGTAGGACAGCTTGAGCCGCACGCCGCCGGCCAGCCACGCGTCGGGGTAGGCGCCCGGCTGCACCTCGTCGCGACCGGCGTTGATCAGCTGCTCGCGGGTGAAGGTCAGCAGGCCGGCGTCGTCCCGCCGGGCCTTCTTCCACCACGAGTCGAAGTGGCGGGCGGAGACCACGTCGGCCGGGATCCGGGCGTCGTACAGCGCGAAGATGGTCTCGTCGTCGACCGCGATGTCCCGGCGGCGCGAGCGGTGCTCGATCTCCTCGATCTGGGCGATCAGCTTCGCGTTCTCGGCCACGAACGTGTGGTGGGTGTCCCAGTCGCCCTCGACCAGGGCGTTGCGGATGAACAGCTCACGGCACAGGGCCGGGTCGATCTTGGCGTAGCCGACCTTGCGCCGCGGGACGATCGGCAGCCCGTACAGCGTGACCTTCTCGAAGGCCATCACCGAGCCCAGCTTCTTCTCCCAGTGTGGCTCGCTGTAGCTGCGTTTGACCAGGTGGGGCGCGAGCGCCTCGGCCCATTCGGGCTCGATCCGAGCATTCACCCGCCCCCACAGCCGGGACGTCTCGACCAGCTCGGCCGACATCACCCAGCGAGGCTGCTTCTTGAACAGCGCCGAGCCCGGGAAGATCGCGAACTTCGCCCCGCGCGCGCCGAGGTATTCGCGCTTGTCCGGGTCTTTCAGGCCGAGGTGGCTGAGCAGGCCGGACAGCAGGGCGGTGTGCACGTTCTGCCCCGGCGAGACCTCTTCGCGGTCCTCTTTGACATTCAGGCCGAGGGTACGGGCGACCTGCCGCAGCTGCGAGTAGATGTCCTGCCACTCGCGGACCCGCAGATAGTTGAGGAACTCGGCCCGGCACAACCGGCGGAACTGGTTGCCGGACAGCTCCCGCTGCTTCTCGCGCAGATACTTCCAGAGGCCGAGGTACGAGAAGAAGTCCGATTCCTTGTCGACGAACCGGCTGTGCTTCTCGTCGGCCTGCTGCTGCTTGTCGGCCGGGCGCTCCCGCGGGTCCTGGATGGACAGCGCCGCCGCGATCACCATCACCTCGGCGACACAGTCCTGCTTGTCGGCCTCCATCACCATGCGCGCGAGCCGCGGGTCGACCGGCAGCTGGGCGAGCTTGCGGCCGAGCGGCGTGAGCTCGCGTCCGGTCAGGGCGCCGAGTTCCTCGAGGAGCTTCACGCCGTCGGTGATGTTCCGCTTGTCCGGCGGGTCGATGAACGGGAACTTGGCCAGGTCGCCCAGGCCGAGGCTGGTCATCTGGAGGATGACGCTGGCCAGGTTGGTCCGCAGGATCTCGGGCTCGGTGAACTCCGGCCGCTGGGTGAAGTCCTCCTCGTCGTAGAGGCGGATGCAGATGCCGTCCGACGTACGCCCGCATCGCCCCTTGCGCTGGTTGGCGCTGGCCTGCGAGATGTCCTCGATGGGCAGCCGCTGCACCTTGAGCCGGCTGCTGTACCGGGACATCCGCGCGGTGCCCGGGTCGATCACGTACTTGATGCCCGGGACGGTCAGCGAGGTCTCGGCCACGTTGGTGGCGAGCACGATCCGCCGCGCGCGGTGCGACTGGAACACCCGGTGCTGTTCGGCGGCGCTCAGCCGGCCGTACAGCGGAAGCACCTCGGTGTTGCGCAGTTGCCGTTTCTCGAGCGCGTCGGCGGTGTCGCGGATCTCCCGCTCGCCGCTCAGGAAGACCAGGATGTCACCGCTGCTCTCGCCGGCCAGCTCGTCCACCGCGGCCGAGATGCCGTCGATCTGGTCCTGCTCGGCGTCCGGGTCGAGCGGGCGGTAACGGACCTCGACCGGGTACGTCCGCCCGGTCACCTCGATGATCGGGGCGCCGCCGAAGTGATCGGCGAACCGCTGCGTCTCGATCGTGGCCGACGTGATGATCACCTTGAGGTCGGGCCGGCGGGGCAGCAGCTCGCGGAGGTAGCCGAGCAGGAAGTCGATGTTCAGGCTGCGCTCGTGGGCCTCGTCGATGATCAGCGTGTCGTAGCGGCGCAGCGACCGGTCGTTCTGGATCTCGGCCAGCAGGATGCCGTCGGTCATCACCTTGACCAGCGTGTCCTCGCCGGACTGGTCGGTGAACCGCACCTTGTAGCCCACCGTGGTCCCGAGCGGCGTGCCCAGCTCCTCGGCGATGCGTTCGGCGACCGTGCGCGCGGCGATCCGGCGCGGCTGGGTGTGCCCGATCTGCCCGCGCACCCCCCGGCCCAGCTCGAGGCAGATCTTCGGCAGCTGGGTGGTCTTGCCCGAGCCGGTCTCGCCGGCCAGGATCACGACCTGGTTGTCCCGGATGGCCGCGGCGATGTCGTCCCGCCGCGCCGAGACCGGCAGGTCGTCGGGATATTTGATCTCGGGTACGGACGCCCGCCGCGCGTCCCTCTTCGCCATGGCCGCGTCGACCTCGGCGGCGATGTCGGCGAGCGCGGCGGCCTTGCGCTCGTCGTCCTGCATCCGCCGGGTGCCCTCGAGCCGCCGCTGGAGCCGGCGCTCGTCGCGGGGGAGCAGATCGGACAGGCGGCGGCGCAGTTCGGGCACGGTGACAGACATAGCGCAGCAAGTCTAGGCAGACGACGTCCGAAACGCCGCGTGATTATCGCCGCCCTCCCGCTAGGAGACGGCGTCCAGGGCGGGCACAGAAGCGGGCGGGATCGCGAGGGCGCCGGCGGCCAGGGGCAGGGTGAAGTGGAAGCGGGTGCCGCCGCCGGGGTTGTCGGCGACGCCGATCTGGCCGCCGTGGCGCTCGACGATACGGCGGCAGATGGCCAGGCCGAGGCCGGTTCCGGCGTAGCCGGCGGCGGTGCGGGCGCGGTGGAACGACTCGAAGATGTCCGGCTTGTCCTCGTCGGGGATGCCGATGCCGCGGTCGGCGATCTCGACCCGGCACCAGCCGGGGCCGGCCTGCGCGGCGGTCACGTCGACCCGGGCCGGGCGGCCCTTCGGGACGTACTTGAGGGCGTTGCCGATCAGGTTGTCCAGCACGTGCCGGAGCATCGCGGGGTCGGCGTAGACGTCCGGCAACGGGCCGATGTAGAAGTCCGGCGGCGGGGCGTCACCGGGGCGGCGCGGGCCGGTGCGGCCGAGGATGACGTCGTCGACCAGCGGCCCCAGCGCGACCGTCTCGCGGCGCAGCGGGGCGTCCTTCGAGGTGGTGTAGGCCAGCAGCGTGTCGATCTGGGCCGCCATCCGGTCGGCGGCCAGGGTGATCCGGTCGAGCGCCCGGATCGCGCCCGCCACCTCGGCCGAGTCGTCCGCCTCGGCCAGCTCCTCGGCGGCCGTCTCGCAGTGGCCGCGGACCACGGCCAGCGGCGCCTTCAGATCGTGGGCGACCACGCCGGCGAACACCGACAGGTCGGTCTCGTACCGCCGCAGCTCGGTGATGTCGTGGAAGACCGCGACCGCGCCGGGCTGGCCGGCGCTCTCGTCCAGCGGGCGCCCGTCGACGCTGATCAGGATGCCGTCCGGGCGCTCGGCGTTGCGGACGAGCATCTCCACGCCGTCCGACGACTCGCCGTGCAGGGCCCGGACCAGCGGCATCTCCTCGATCGGGAACGGGGTGCGCCCGTCCGCCCGGAACAGCCCGTAGTGCTCCTGCCACTCCCCCGGCCCGCGTACCTCGTCGTCCACGCCGAGCAGCGCCTTGGCGGCCGGATTGTGCAGCAGGAAGTCGCCGTTCCCGTCGACCACGCCGACGCCGTCGCCGAGGCTCGCCATGATCGCCCCGAGCAGGCCGGCCTGGCGGCGGCTCTCCGCCTCGGCGGTCCGCAGGTCGGCCGTCGCCACCTGCACCTGCCAGCGGGCCTTGGACCGCCCGTTGGCCAGCACGTGCACCAGCGCCGCGAGCATCATGGTGAGCGCGATGCCGCCGAGCAGCACGGTGGTCGGCAGGCTGCTGCGGGCGCCGGGCAGAAAGCCCGAGTCGGCCCCGGTGATCAGCGTCCACTGCCGGTTCGCGACCGGGAAGGTGGCCTCGCGGACCAGGTCACGGGTCCCGCGGGCGGTGTAGACGGCGACACGTACCCGGCGGCCGTCGCCGTTGGTGGCCAGCAGCTCGCCGTCCAGCTGGTTCTGGCTGGCCGTGCTCAGCACGCCGCCGAGGAAGTCCTGGCCGCGCAGGCCCAGCACCATCCAGCCCTGGAACACGGGTGTGCTCGCCGGCGTGTAGACCGGCGCGACGAAGACGAACGAGAGCTGCTGCTGCCGCGCCGGCAGGCCGCGGTCGCGGAGCAGGACGTACGTGTCGGAGACGGTCGGCCGGCCGGTGCGCCGCGCCTCGACCAGCGCCGCGGTGGCCTCCGGCGAGGCGGCCACGTCGCGGCCGGCCGGGCTGGGGGTGCCGCCGTGCAGGGTCCGGTTGAAGACCGAGAAGTAGTGCTCCGCGGCGCCGGGGTGTGGGTGCAGGACGAGATCGCCGGCGCCGCGGGACCGCCAGCTCGCCTGGGTGCGGGCGGCGCCGGCCGGCGGGCTGGCCACCACGTACGCGACCGAGATGGCGCCGAGCAGGTCGGCCGTGTCCAGCGGGCCGGTGACCGCGGCGAAGTCCGTACCGGTGAACCTGGCGTTGGTGCCCGCGCCGGCCGCCACCGCCTGGAGCAGGGTGCGGTAGCGCCCGGTCTCGGTCGTGACCGCGGCCCGGGCCACCGCCGTGCGCTGGTCCATCACCCGGTCGGCGTTGTTCTCCTGGGCGGCGCGCAGGCTGGTGACGGTCAGCAGGGTGACGGTGACGCCGAGGACCGCGACGTTGGCGGCGAGCAGGGGACCGACAAAGCGACCCCGGCGGCGGCCCGCCGCGGCGGCGGCGGGATCGTCGCGTCGCTTCACTCAACCGAGCATAAGACGCAAATCACCCCCGTCGGCCCAGTTCGGCCGACGGGGGTGAAGGTGCCTTACTTCCAGGTGTCGTACTGGTAGAGCTTGTTCTTGGCCATGATGCCGGTGATCTTGCCGTAGTAGTTCGGGTCGGTGGCGTAGCCGGCCTTCCACACGTTCCAGATGAACTTGTTGGCGTTCTTGGTGTACGCGAAGGCGGGCTGGTAGCGGTTGTTGACCTTCAGGAAGTTGCCGTGGTCGCGGAACGAGTTGGCCATCGACGAGTAGGTGCGGAACACGCCGGTGGTGTCGTAGCACTTGCCGGCCTTGGTGCACTCCTGCGTCTTGTACGTCTGGCAGCCGTTGGCCAGCGTGCCGTACCGGCCGTTCTGGCACTTGATGCCGAAGTAGTTCTTGTGCGTGCCGGACAGCGTGCTCCGGCCCCAGCCCGACTCCAGGATGGCCTGGGCGATGGTCACCGACGGCGGCACGCCGTACTCCCGCCAGCCCTGCTGGGCGCCCGGCACCGCGGCCTTGATGAACTGGTCCGTGGTCAGGGCCGGCGAGGTGCTCGGCCGGGTCGAGCCGGCGCACACCGGCAGGGTCGCGCTGATCACGAAGCCGTGTGACAGGTACAGGCCGGTGCTGGTCCTGTCCCACTGCGCGGTGGTCCGGACCGTGCCGGCCACGTTCTGGCCGGTGACCGCGCAGACCAGCTGCGCGTTGCGGCCGCTGTTCAGCTTCAGCACGACCTTGCCCGACGTGTTGGGCCTGGTCCGGACGTTCACCCGGCCGGCGGCGCTGCGGATCTTGCCGGTGATGTACTTCGGCGCGGTCGAGGTGCCCGGCTTGGTCCTGACCGGGACGGCCTGCGGGGTGGTGGTCGCGCAGCGTCCGACGGCGCGGGCGGCGCTGACGTACGCGAACGAGATGTACCGCCCGGTGCCGATCTTGGCCCACAGGTTCGAGGTACGGATCGAGCCGCGCACGTTGGTGCCGGTGGTGACGCAGAGGACGCCGATCCGCTGGGCGTCACGGACCGAGCCGGCGATCCTGCCGCTCAGCGACGGGGTGGCACGAACCTTGAGGGTGCTGTTGACCCGCACGGTGGCGGGCACGGTCGTCGCGGCATTCGCGGCGGCCGGGGCGGCGGCCAGCCCGGCTCCCACGGCGGCCACCAGCAGCGTGCTGGTGAGCAGTCGACGGGCGGTGTGCGGCATGAGTACGGTTCCCCTTCGCTGTCCGGCGTTGTCCCCATGAAGGTCGCCAGGGGCCGTTGCCAGGGCAGGCGGAGAACGGGTGCGCATCGGTTGCGTCAGTCGCTGGTGTGAAGTCGTTGTGACCCGAGAGAATCCTGTTTCGAATGAGGCCGTGCCGGGGCAATAGCGGCTGGCGTCCAAGCCCCCCGGAGGAACCCGACAGATGACGGCCACGGCCACCCGAACCAAGACCCCCGCCAAGCGCCCGGCGCCGCGGAAGAAGAAGCCGGCCCGCCGCGGCGCCCTGCACCTGTTCACGCCGATCCTGGCGGCGGTCGTCGGCGCGGCCGGCGCCGCCGCGATCTACCGGGTGTTCGTGCTCTCCGCGCTCGGGCAGGAGATCGACACCGCCGCCCTGCGGAACTCCGACGTCGGGCACGAACGGGCCGTCGAGATCATGCAACGGGCGCTGAACGGCACCTCGCTGGCCAGCCTGGTGCTGGTCTGCGTGGCCATCGCGCTGATCGGGGTCATTCGCCGCCGGGCCGACCTGGCCGGCGCCGCCGCCGTCATGGTGGTCGGGGCCAACGCGACCAGCCGGCTGCTCAAGATGCGGCTGCCGCGGCCCGAGCTGGACGGCTACCCGATGCCCAACTCGTTCCCCAGCGGCCACACCACGGCCGCCGCCTCGGTGGCGTTCGCGCTGGTCCTGGTCCTGCCGCTGGCGATCCGCGGTCTGGTCTCGCTGATCGGCGCGGCCTACGTCGCGGTGATCGCGGTGGCCACCGTCTGGGCCGAGTGGCACCGGCCCAGCGACACCATCGCCGCCCTGCTCGTGGTGCTCGCCTGGGGCGGGCTGGTGACGTTCTTCCTGCGGGTGCGGCTCCGCCGGCGCAAGCCCGGCCCGGTCGAGCGGCCGGGACGGCTGGCGACCGGGCTGTTCGTGGTCGGCGGCGCGCTGTCGGCGCTGGTCGCGGGGGTCGGGCTGGGCGCGGTGGTGCTCTCCGAGCGGGTGACCCCCGACCTGGTGTCCGGCCGCTTCGCGTTCCTGACCGGGGCCGCCGCCATCACCGCCGCGGTCGCCGCGGTCTTCCTGATCTGGGCCCGCCTGGCCGCCGGTGACCAGCCGCCCCTCGAGTCATCCGGCCCGGCCGCCCGCCCCAAGCCGTCCGTCGCGGGCGCCCGTTCGGAGGCGCCCGAGGCGACGTCCAAGGAGGTTCAACCATGACCACGCCACCTGACGGCACCATCCCACCGGGCCCGGCCGGCACCCCGGTCGTCCCGGCCCAGAACCCGGGCGCGGCCGAGATCGGGCCGACCGTGGCCGTCGCCACCTACCCCGACTACGCGTCCGCCCAGCGCGCGGTCGACTACCTGTCGGACAACAAGTTCCCGGTCCAGCGGGTCGCCATCGTCGGCACCGACCTGCGGATCGTCGAGAACGTGCTGGGCCGGGTGACCGTCGGCCGGGCGGCGCTGGCCGGTTTCGCCAGTGGCGCCTGGTTCGGCCTGTTCATCGGCCTGCTGTTCGGCATCTTCAGCGACTCGAACTGGGTCGCGGTGATCCTGGCCGGCCTGATCATCGGTGGGATCTGGGGCGCGATCTTCGGCGCCCTGGCCCATGCGATGACCGGCGGCCGGCGGGACTTCTCGTCGCGCTCGTCGCTGACCGCCTCGCAGTACGCGGTGACGGCCGACGCCGAGGTGGCCGACGAGGCCCGGGCGCAGCTCACCCGGCTGAACTGGAACGCGAACAACTGACGGTGCCGGGGTGGCTCATCGGAGCCACCCCGGGCACAGCAGGACAGGCCCTAGAAACCGGCCGCCAGGTGGGTACGCAGCTTGGTGAGCGCCTTGGTGAGCAGGCGGGACACGTGCATCTGCGAGATGCCGACCTGGTCGGCGATCTGCGACTGGG